>DASZJD010000004.1 GCA_035948415.1 Acidimicrobiia bacterium
AGGGTCTGCTCGGCGTGGCGGCGCGACGCGGGCCGGAACGAGCCGAGGAGCTCGGTGCCCATCTCGACGAGGACCACCCGGGCGTGGCTGACGTCGGCTCGGCGGTAGCCGCTGGCCAGCACCTTCGTGAACAGCTCGGCCATGGTGCCGGCGGTCTCGACGCCGGTGGGCCCGCCGCCGACGATCACGCACGTCAGCGAGCCGTCTCGGGCCCGCGCCGGCTCGCGTTCGGTGGCCTCGAAGCAGCCGAGGATCTGGTGTCGGAGCCGGATGGCCTCGCCCAGCGTGTAGAGCGGGAAGGCGTGCTCGGCCACGCCGGGGACGCCGAAGTCGTTCGTGGTCGCGCCCGCCGCCACGACCAGCGCGTCGTACGGAATCGACGCGCCGCCCTCGAGCTCCACCTGCCGAGCGTCGCGGTCCACCCCGACGACGGTGCCGAGCTGGACGTCGACGTTGCGGTCGTGGGCGAAGATGGCCCGGATCGTGTGGGCGACGTCGCCCTCGTCGAGCCCGGCCGTCGCCACCTGGTACAGCAAGGGTTGGAAGGTGTTGTAGTTGCGCTGGTCGATGAGGGTCACGTCGACGGGCTCGTCGACGAGGCGACGCACGACCTGGAGCCCGGCGAAGCCCCCGCCGATCACGACGACCCGCGCTCGCCCGAGCTCCGGCACGGCCACGCACCGAGGGTAGGTGGGGCGGCCGCGTGGACGAGCGGGGGGCTCCCGGCGGCCCGGTCGGCGAGCACCGACTTGACGGGACCGACCCCGGCTGGGTGACGTGGCGCGCCGCGACCGCAGCCGAGCTGGTCGCCGACCGGGTGCCGATCGAGGCCAGCGTGGATCGTCGGGTCGAATCGAATCGCCGGTGGTGGGACCAGATGGTCCCGATCCACGCCGCGTCGCCCTTCTACGACGTCGAGCGCTTCCGCGCCGGCGGCCTGTCGCTCGACGAGATCGAACGCGGCGAGGTCGGCGACGTCCGGGGCCAGTCGCTGCTGCACTTGCAGTGCCACTTCGGGCTGGGGACGCTGTCGTGGGCTCGCCTCGGCGCCCGCGTGACCGGGGTCGACTACTCGGCGCCGGCGATCGAGCTCGCCCGTCGGCTCGCAGCGGAGCTGGGCCTCGAGGCCCGGTTCCTGTGCTCGGACCTCTACGAGCTCCCGGACCGGCTGCAGGAGCGGTTCGACGTCGTCTTCACGTCGTACGGCGTCCTGACCTGGCTGCCCGACCTGGCCCGCTGGGGCGAGACCGTCGCCGGCCTGCTGCGTCCGGGCGGCCGGCTCCACCTCGTCGAGCTCCACCCCTTCGCCGGCATGTTCGACGACGAGACCACCGAGGTGCGGCTCCGCTACCCGTACTTCCGGGGCGCCGAGGCCATCCGCATCGAGCGGCCCGGCAGCTACGCCGCCCCCGCGGCGCCGACCGACCTCCAGGTCACCTACTCCTGGCCCGCCCCCGTCAGCGCCGTGCTCGGGGCGCTCGTCGACGCCGGCCTGCGGATCGAGTCGTTCCGAGAGTTCGGCTCCTGTGGGGAGCAGCTCCGGCCCTGGCTCGTGCTCGGCCCCGACGGACGGTGGACCGCCCCGCCCGGGTGGCCGGCGGTCCCGCTCCTCTACGCCCTGCGGGCCCGGGCCGGCTGACCGGACCCTGCCCGATTTCTCACGGTTCGAGCAATTCGGGCACTTGTGACATCGGTAGGGGTACCAGTGCGTTTCCCCCTTTGTTACTCTTCGCGTTTAGCCGAACACTCTGGGTGGGGGTAAGGGCAGGCGAATCGGAGCCGAGATGCGACCGTCAGCACCCGACCGATGGCGAGAGCGCCCGCTCGCTCGGGTCCTGGTCGGCGCGGCCGCCTACCTCCTTCCCCTCGCCGGCTCGGCCGCCGCCGGGTTCACGGTCAGCCGTCTCGTCCCGCTGCGCGGCGGGGTCACCGGTCGGGTGGCGTGGGCCCTGGCCGTGGTCGTGAGCGCGGGGATCGCGTACTTCGTCGTCGAGCGCGTGGCCCGCCGGCTCCTGCCCCTGGCGATGCTGCTCCGGCTCTCGCTGCTGTTCCCGGATCGAGCCCCGTCTCGCTTCGCCCTCGCGCTCCGAGCCGGCAACCGGCGGCGGCTCCAGGCCTGGGCCCAGCGCGAGGCCGCGTCCGGCCAGCGCCCGGACGCCGAGCGCCAGGCCGAGACCGCGCTCACCCTCATCGCGGCCCTCGGGGCCCACGACCGCCGGACCCGCGGCCACTCGGAGCGGGTCCAGGCGCTGACCGACCTCGTGGCCGAGGAGGTCCATCTCTCGCCCGGCGACACCGACCGCCTCCGCTGGGCCGCGCTGCTCCACGACATCGGGAAGCTCACCGTGCCCGCCGACGTCCTCAACCGTCCTGGCCGGCCGAACCCGGCGGGGATGCGGGCCATCCGCCGCCACCCCGGCGAGGGCGCGCGACTCGCCGAGCCGCTCGCGTCGTGGCTCGGCGAGTGGCGCCACGCCATCGACCAGCACCACGAGCGCTTCGACGGCGACGGCTACCCGCGCGGCCTCCGCGAGGGCGAGATCTCACTGGGGGCGCGCGTCGTCGCCGTCACCGACGCGTACGAGACCATGACCGCGGTCCGCGCCTACAAGAAGGCCATGAGCATCCAGGACGCGCGCACCGAGCTCGTGCGGTGCGCCGGCAGCCACTTCGACCCGAAGGTCGTGCGCGCCTTCCTCGACATCTCGATCGGCCGGCTGCGACGGACCGCTGGTGTCGTCGCGGCGCTGGCGGAGATCCCGCTCCTCGGCCTGCTGCCCCGACTCGCGATCGGCACGAGCACGCTCGCGCCCGCGGCGACGCCCGGGCTGACCGGCGCGGCGCTGTTCGGGCTCGGGGTCCTCACCTTCGGGGCCCACGCCCCCACGCCTTCGGCGTCTTCCGCGGGTCTCGCGGCTCGGCCGACGGCCACGGCCAGCGCTGCCCTCCTGACCGCGCCCGCCGACGGGGTCGCGGTCGGCTCGCCCGCGGCGGCGCCCCCGTCCGCCTCGGCGCCCGCGCTCCCACCGCCGGCGGGTGCCGTCGGCCGCGGGCTCGTCGGCGGCGTCGGCACCCTCGTCAACTCGCAGCTCCGGGGCCTCCCGAGCGGCGTGGCGGCGCTGCCGGCCACGCTGGGGGTGCACCTGCCGCTGCCTTGAGCCGGCCGCCGCCGGCGGGGTGGTGGGGCGAGGGCCCCGGCGCTCAGGAGGCGCCAGGGTCGGCGATCCGCCGGACCTCGTAGGCGCAACGGCGGGCGCCCGCGACCATGTGCTGCACCCGCTCCACGCGCGCATCCGGGAGCGCGGCACGGATGAAGTCGAGCTCGCTCGTGCAGGCCTGGCCGTAGCGCTGCGCCACCGCCCAGATGGCGCAGTTGTGCTCGACGATCCGGTACACGCCCGGCGAGACCCGCTCCGAGGTGGCGAGGTAGCCGTCCTCGTCGAGGATCCTCGTCAGCTCGGCCACGCGCGCGCCGAGGCCGCGCTTGGCGGCGAGGCGCCGGCGAGCGGCGTCGATGCGGTGCTCCCGCCGTCGGGCGAACAGGTCGTCGACGACGCCAGCGTCGCTCTCCCCGAGGTAGCCGAGGAGCTCGTTCGTGAGCTCGCCGTACGCCTTCGGGAACAGCGTGTCGGCCGCCGGCGTGACCGCGTAGACGAGCGCCCGCCGCCCGCGCCGCGGCGACGGGCTCGGTCGCTCGACCGCCTCGACGAGCCCGTCTCGGGCGAGCGCGCTCAGGTGCTGGCGCGCGCCGCTGACGGTCATCTCCAGCTGCCCCGCGAGCTGCTCGGCGGTGGCCTCGCCGCGCCGGCGCAAGGCGTAGAGCACGGCCCGACGGCCGGCGGGCAGCGTGGGGGTCGGGGCCGGGGCGCTCATGGCCGCGCTCGGTCGCGCAGGATCAGGTGGCTGTCACCGAACTCGTGCCACCGGTAGCCGCGCTCGAGCGCGGCGTGGTACGCGCGCCCGAGCACGACGGGGTCCGCGAAGGCCTGGAGCATCAAGAGGTGTGACGATTCTGGCTCGTGCCAGCCGGTGAGGAGGCCGTCGACGGCGCGCACCGGGCGGTCCGGGGTCACGACCACGTCGGTCCAGCCCCGGCCCGGGTGGACGACGCCGCGGTCGTCGGTGACGGTGGCGAGCGCCCGGACGACGGTGGTGCCGGCGGCCACCACCCGCCCTCCGTCGTGGCGGGTGGCGTTGATCGCGGTCGCGGTGGGACCGCCGACCTGGTAGCGCTCCGGGTAGGGCCGCTCGCCACCCTCGAGGGACGAGACGCCGGTGTGGAGCACGAGCGGGACGATCAGCACGCCGCCGGCGACGAGCTCGGTGACGAGCTCGGGGGAGAAGGGACGGCTGGCGCTCGGCATCTCGGCGCTGCCCGGCTCGCGGGCGAACACGGTCTGGTAGCAGCCGAGCGGCCAGTCCCGCGGCACGTGCCGGTACCGGATCGGGCGGCCGTGCGCGGCGGCGTAGGCGAGGAGCGGTGCGTTGACGACGACGCTCGCCAGCCACAGCCGCTCCGAGTGCGAGAAGCGGGTCAGGAGCTCCACGCGCCCGCCGCCGAGCAGCTCGATCGGGACGGCGTGGTCGAGCCGGAGGGGGACCGTGGATCCGGCGTCGGGCTGCCGGACCTCGACGAGACCGACCTCCCCGGGCAGGGTGCCGGAGAGGTGGACGACCACGGGTTCGCCGTCCGGGAGTCGCCCGTCGAGCGCGGCCGGGATCGTGGCGGAGCGGTTGACGACGATGACGTCGCCCGCGTGCAAGAACCGCCCGAGCTGCTGGAAGGTGCTGTCGATCGGCTCGCCGGCGCCGGGGCTGACGAGGAGGCGGACCTCGTCTCGGCGTCGACCCTGCGCCTCGGGGGGCTCGTGGGCCTCGTTCGCGACGGGGAGGGTGAAGTCCAGGGGCGGGTCGACGGTGGCGGTCACGGCCGGGGCTCCGACGCCGCGAGGGCCCGGGTCTGGTAGCGGCCGCTCGGCTGGTCGCCGTCGATGAGGGCCAGCAGGCCGGGGATGCTGGCGGCCGGCTCCGGTCGGTCGCTGATGTCCTCGCCGGGGAACGCGTCCTGATGCATCTCGGTTCGCATGTCGCCGGGGTCGACGACGAGCACCCGCAGGTCCGGTCGCTCGGCGGCCAGGATTCGGCTGGCGTGCTCGAGGGCGGCCTTCGAGGCGCCGTACCCGCCCCAGCCCTCGTACGCCTCGACGGCGGCGTCCGACGTGACGTTCACGACGGTGGCGTCGTCGGTCAGCTGCCCGCCGAGCGCCTGGACGAGCGCGACCGGCGCGACGACGTTGACGTCGAGGACGCGGCGGAGCGTGTCGGCGTCGAGGTCGCGCAAGGTCGGGAGGGGGCTCGCCCCGAGGGTGCTGGCGTTGTTGACGAGCAGGCGCACCGGCCCCAGGCGGGCGGCGGCGTCGGCCAGCGCGCGGCGGTGCTCGGCGTCGGTGACGTCGCCCGGCACCCCGATGACCGGCGTGTGGGCGGCCAGCCGACGCACGGCGGCGTCCAGGCGGGCCTCCCTGCGGGCGTCGAGGACGAGGGCCCAGCCTCGGGTGGCGAGGGCCTCGGCCAACGCGAGCCCGAGTCCCTGGGAGCCGCCGGTGATGAGGGCGACGGGCCTGGCGCCGGCCGGGGGATCAGCCATGGTGGCCTCCTCGTTCACGGATCGCTGAGGATCAATGAACAAGCTAGCACTTGTTTTTATCTCGGTCCACCCCCAGCGCGGTCGGGCCGCGCTCGCCCCCGCTCGCCGCGCACGCGACGCGCGGGGAGCTCCCTAGCCGCTCGGTGTCGGCGTCGCCCGGCAGCAGGACGGCCCCTGGGGCAGCCCCTGCAGCCGCCGCGCCAGCTCCCCGAGCTGGGCCTGCAGCACGCCGACACCCTCGGTGATCGACGCCGGCAGCGGGCCGGGCGCGTTCGTCGTCGACGGCCCCACCGACGCCGGCGCCGAGGCGTGGCCGCGTCGCGGCGCACCCGCCCAGGCCGCGTCGCGACGCACCGTCGGGCCGACGCGTCGGGGCACGGCCGACAGGGCGAAGCGGCCGACGCGCGTCACGGCGTGCCCGCCCTCGCTCCACAGCAGCCGACGGCCCGAGGGATCGAAGTAGAACTCGGGGACGACCCGGTTCAGGTTCGTGAGCCGCCGGATGGCGCCGGTCGCGCGGTCGAGCTCGTAGAGGTCGGTGTGGAACCCGGGGTCGCTGATCGCGAGCACGAACATGGGCCCGAAGGTCTCGTTCTGCAGCGGAGGTCGGAAGCCGAGCTGCTGCGCCGCGGTGACGAACGTCTGGTACCAGGTCGGGGAGCCCCGGCTCGACATCCAGATCACGTCCCGCATGTCCGGCGTGAACACCGCCTGCTCGTCCCACCCGGTGTTGCCGTCGGTCAGGTGCGTGACCAGCGGACGCCCCGGGGCCGCGCCCGGGCCGGCGAGGCGGAGGAAGTACAGCTCGAGGTTCAGCCAGCCCGCCCCGTCCTGGCCCATCGCGGTGTAGAGGAAGCCGCTGCCGTCGGGTGCCCACACCTGGGTCTCGTAGCCGGTGTCGGTGGCGGGGCCGACCACCCGCAGGTTCGTGAGCTCCGGCGTTCGGCCTCGCCGCGGGGTGAAGTCGGCGATGAGCATCGTCCACTGGGTGCCGCCGGCGGCGAGATCAGTGAAGCCGACGTGCGTCCAGACCAGGTGCCGCCCGTCCGGCGACCACGCCGGGTGGTAGTTGTCGAAGGGCACGCCGCTCGGCTCGAACGGCAGGCCCGGCGCAGTTAGGCGCGTCACGTCGGAGCCGTCCGGGCGCATGACGTAGAGGTCGGTCCCGACGCCGCCCAGGCACGGCGCGCCGAACGTCACCGAGCTGCCGCGCCACGAGCAGAAGAGGATCCAGTCACCCTGCGGACGCTCCTGCGGGAAGCCGTTCGGCCCCGGCTGCCCGCAGGTCAGGCACCGGATGGTCGACCCGTCGAGCTTCGACACGTAGACCTGCTCGGTGCCGGAGCCGTCGCGCTCGTTCGAGAGGACTCGCCCGTCGGGAGCAAAGGACGGGTCCTGCCCGAAGGTGTACCGACCGGTCTCGACCGTGAACGGCGCCGTGAAGTACGGGTTCGGCCCGCGGGCGGGCGCGCCGAGGCGAGCCGGTCCGGCCCCGCCGATGCTGGCCAGGGCGATCCCCAGGACGACGACCCCGCGGCCCGGTTGCCGCGAGCGGGTGCCCAGCACGAGCCTCACGTCCCCCCTCACCGCGCGCGACCCGACCCGCGGGCTCGGCGTCGCCGCGGGTCAGGATCCCAGGCCGCGTGCGCCGACGCCACCCCCGTCGTCGTGGCGGCGACAGTGTCGCCCGTGGTCGGCGGTCCGGCCAGGGACCGGCTACGTCGGCTCAGCGCGTGTCGCTCGACTCCGCCGACGCCCGGACCTCGATCCGGAAGGCCGGGTAGTCGGGCGCGATTCGACGCAGCTCCTCGTCGGTGGCGGTGGCGTCGACCCCGCCGAAGAACACGCCCACCTCGGCGCGCCACCGCTTGAGGTAGGCGCGCAGGATCGGCGGCTTCTCCGCGTCTCGGAGCTCGGTGGCGTCGAACCGCTCCCAGCGCCGCCCCACCCGCAGCTCGCCCCGACCGGCCTGGCGCAGGTTGCGGACCCACTGGGTGTGGCCACGGGGCGCCACGAGATAGCGCTGATCGCCGATGGTCAGCAGGTTCACCGGGGTGGTCCGCCACTCACCGGTCGTGCGGCCCCGCACCCGAAGCTCGCGGGATCCCCACAGGCTGAGACCGGCGCGGGTGAGGACGGCGACGATCGGGTTGAAGACGTGCCTCGCGAACCAGCCCGGCTGGACGTATCGGTCGGAGCGGTTGTCGGCCATCCTCCACCTCTCGGGTCGGCCACAGTGTGCACCGGCGCGCACCGAGCGACCGAAGTGGACCGCCGACCCGGACGCGGTCCCGGTGTCAGCCGGTGACGGCGGCGTGCGGCTCGGTGCACGGCTGGCCGCCGCACACGTCGACGACGCGTCCGCCACGTCGCAAGAACTCGGACTTCTGGGTCCGCGCCGCCGGCCACGCGCGCGGGTCCTCGTGCGGATCGGTGCCGGTGCGCGGCGGCGCGTTGGCGGGGGGCGGCGCCGGCGTGCCGCTGTCCCACTCCACGAGCGCCGAGCCGGAGAACGGCGACGGGCCGAGGGTGGGGATGCCCCAGAGCGGGCTGCGGTCGGGCGACCGTCCCGAGGCCAGCGCCGGGCGGTGGACGGGAGCGCCGATGGTCCGTGCCTCGACCTCGGTCGCGACGTTGGCGACCTGGTGGTCGCCGAACGCTTCGTGGAGCAGCACGGTGTGTCGGGGCGTGCCCGGGTAGGGCCTGGTCGTGAGATGCTCGGCGTAGCCGTCGGCCTCGCCTCGGTCCCAGACCATCTGCTGCAGGCTGATGAGCAGCACGCGGTCGAGCGGGTTCGCGTACGACTGGGCCACGAGCCCGGCGAACGGGTCGTAGTCGCTGCTGCGAGTCTGCAGCGTGCTGAAGTTCATGCCCGGCACGCCGAGCACGGCCCGACTCCAGTCCTGGGCGACGGCGGTGGTCGCCGCGCCCATGATCCCGCCGAGGCTGTTCCCGTCGTAGAACAGGTCGCGCCGGTTGATGACGGGGGCACCGGCGGTGTCCCGGAACGCGGGTGCTGACCCCAGCCCGTCGCGCGCGATCAGCAGCCGACCGAGCATCAACGTGTCGAGGATTCCCTGCTGGAGCCGGTCCGGGACCGACGGGAACCGCGATTCGTCGCTCGCGGTCCCCACGAGGCTGGCGATGTCCTCCTCGGAGAGGCCGAGCCACCGGGTGGCGCAGAACACGAAGTCGTGCTCGTCGGCCATGGCGCGGACGTTGTCGGCCGTGACCTCGGCTTCGCTGCCGAGCAGGCCGTGGCCGTAGACCGCCGGGCGGGCCGGGTGGGCGCGGCCGTCGTCGCCCAACGCGGCGCGGGGGATGACGCACCGGAACGGGACGCTGCGGTCCCCGGCCCGCCGGGGCAGGCCGTCGGGCGCGAGCCGCAGCCGGCTGCCCGGGCCGCCGTCGCCGTCGAGATAGTTCGGGACGGTGAACGTGCCGGTGACGACGCGGGCGACCCGCGGGTCGGCGCTCGTCGCCGCGTTGGTGACCTGGAAGGCCGGAGCCCGCCCGCGCAGCGCGGCGAAGGCGTCGTCGCGCATGTGCAGCATGGGGGCGGCGAGGCTGCGCTCGCTGGCGACGGTGAAGTCCCACGCCAGGTACAGGTCGGACCGGCCGATCCCGACGCGGGCGAGGGTCGCGAAGAGCCGCTCGAGGCTCGGGCGTCGGGCCTCGACGGCCGCGTCCGTGGTGCGGATCCGGTCGCGGTAGACGCGGAACGCGCTCCCGGCCGAGATCGTGGCCCCGCCGGCGTCGCGGAGTCGCCGCAGGGCCACCACGACGTGGTGGCCCTCGCCGAAGTTCACGGCCGGCCGCACGATGAGGGTCCGCTGGTCGTCCCCGGGCGCGGTCTCGTCGAGCTCGGCCCAGAACGGCACCCGGCGGCCGGTGGTGGCGTCCAGGAGCACGATCGGGCTGTCGGGCCGGAGCGAGCTCCCGATGTCGGTGGCCGGCGCGGCGCCGGTTTGGGCGAGGTCGAGGCCCGGGACGAAGGTCAGCGCCGCCGAGCCGGGGCTGAACCCGTCGTTTCGGTCCCACGCGGTGGGGTCGACGGCGACGCCGGCCTGGTTCCGCGGCATCGCCGCGACCTGGAAGTCGATCCGCCGGCCCGTGGCCGTCGAAGGGTCGGCGACGGTGAAGTAGTCGTTCGGGAACGGAAACAGGCATCGGGCCGGGTCGAGGGGATCGCAGGTGCCGTGCGGCGCCGCCGCGGCCGCGACGGGCGCCGGGCGTGCGATGCCCGTGCCGGCCTCCGACGCCGCCGCCGGGCCGGCGGCCGTCGCCAGCGTGCCCACGGTCACGACGACGGCCGCGACGCGGGGCCCCCTTCCCCGGTGCACGCGGGGACGGTAGCCCGCGCGCGGGGCGAAGCGGCTCGGCGCTCCGGGTCTACGGTGAGGCCATGGCCGCCCCGTCTCGTTCCGACACGCCGTTCTTCCTCGCCGGCAACTTCGCGCCCGTCACCGAGGAGGTGACCGCCACCGACCTCGCCGTCACCGGCGCCGTGCCCGCCGAGCTGGCGGGGCGGTTCGTGCGCAACGGGCCGAACCCCCACGACGGCGTGTCCGCGCACTGGTTCCTCGGCGACGGGATGCTCCACGGCGTCGAGCTGCGCGACGGCCGGGCGCGCTGGTACCGGAACCGCTACGTGCGGACCAAGCAGCTGAGCGGGGACGGCGCCTTCGTCGGCGACGACGGCCGCGTCGATCACACCGTCGGCGCGGCCAACACCCACGTGATCGGCCACGGCGGTCGCATCCTCGCCCTCGTCGAGAGCGGGTACCCGTACGAGGTCACGCCCGAGCTCGAGACCCGGGGCTGGTACGACTTCGACGGCCGGCTCCGCACCGCCATGACCGCGCACCCGAAGCTGGACCCGGACAGCGGGGAGCTCCACTTCTTCGGCTACGGGTTCTTCCCGCCGTACCTCACGTACCACGTCGCCGACCGCGACGGCGCCCTGGTCCGCAGCGAGGAGATCTCGGTGCCGGGCCCGACGATGATGCACGACTTCAACCTGACCGAGCGCCACGTCGTGTTCATGGACCTGCCGGTCGTGTTCGACCTCGACCTCGCCATGCAGGGCACGATGCCGTACCGGTGGGACGACGGGTACGGCGCCCGGCTCGGGGTCATGCCGCGCGGGGGGCGGGACGCGGACGTGCGATGGATCGAGGTCGACCCCTGTTACGTCTTCCACCCGATGAACGCGTACGACGACAACGGCACGATCGTCCTCGACGTCGTCCGGTACCCACGGCTCTGGGACCGCTCGGGCGACGAGTTCAACCCCGCCCATCTCACGCGCTGGACCGTCGACGTCGCGGCCGGGACCGTGAAGGAGGAGCAGCTCGACGACCGTTCCACCGAGTTCCCCCGGATCGATCCTCGCCGCGTCGGCCGCCCGCACCGGTACGGGTACGCACTGAAGACGTACGACGGGCTGGGCCCCAACAGCACCGCGCTGGTGAAGTACGACCAGGTGGACGGGTCGAGCGAGGTCCACGACTTCGGGGCGGGCCGCGAGCCGGCGGAGCCGGTGTTCGTGCCCCGGACGCCGACCGCGGCCGAAGACGACGGGTGGGTGATGACCTACGTCTACGACGCCGCCCGCGACACCAGCGACTTCGTCGTGCTGGCGGCGACGGACTTCACCGCGCCGCCGGTCGCGACCGTGGCGCTGCCCCAGCGGGTGCCGTTCGGCTTCCACGGGTCCTGGATCCCGGACCGCTGACCCCGGGCCGGGTCAGTCGGTGCCGGTCAGCCCGCCCCCCGACTGCCCGAACTGGCGGACGACGGCGTCGTAGTTGGGCGTCGCGGGGTGGCGCAGGCCCGCCGGGCCGGCGCCGAACGCCGCCAGCACGTTCTTCGTCACCTGCACCGCGACGGGGTCGTACGGCGACGAGGGACCGGGCGGGGTGAGCTTCGGGATCCAGTTGATCGTTCCGGTGGCGAGCACGGCGGCCCCGCTCGACGCCGTGTAGTACGTCATGTCGGCGAAGCTCGGCTTGCCGTGGCAGACGACCGGCGAGTGGGCGAGCAGCTGGACGTTGTGGGGGCCCTGCTGGTTCGGGTCGTAGCGGTCGTACTCCGATCCGACCGCGGGCGTCGGGGGCGATCCCGTGGCGGTGAGCTTCTGGCCGGGCCGGGCGTTCGTGCCCGCGAACACCCACGCGGTCGGGTCGACGATCACCATGTCGGCGCTGACCGGGTTGCACTCGTACTGCTGGCCGATCATCCCGCTCTCGGGCCGCGCCGCCGGTGCCTCTCGCCAGTTGACCGTGGTCAGGGGCGGGTTCGTGGCGTGGATCGGGTCCTCGTTCGCGGCCTTGTAGCACACCTGGTGTCGGTTCGGGCCGAGCGACGAGGGCTCGAACCGGATCTGGCGGAAGGACGCGTTGGCGCCGAGGAAGGCGAGGTTGACGCCCTTGTCGCGCGCCGCCTCGACGCCGTCGCGCATCTCCTTCGACCAGTACTCGTCGTGACCGAGCGAGAAGAAGGCCTTGTGGTTGAGGAGCAGCTGGGGGCGGGCGTGGGTGTCGACGTCGGTGATGTAGGTCACGTCGAGGCCGAGCTGCTCGATCAGCATGATGAGCGGGAACTCGAGGCCGAGGAAGTCGGCCTGCCCGACCCCGCGGGCGTAGGGACGGTCGAAGGACACGACCCGGGCGCGGTTCGCGTACGCGCCGTTCGCGCCCTGGTAGAGGTTGTAACCGGACCAGTCGTTGTATGCCTGCCAGCTCGTGACCGAGTTCTGCACCGCGTACGCGGCCGTGCTGGAGTCGTCGCGCACGGTGAGCGGTACGAGGCCCTGGATGCCGTTCGACCCGACGAGCTTGAAGAGGTAGCAGCCGGGCGGGTAGCGGGCGTCGATCGTCACGTGCAGGGACGGGTCCCAGCGCGCCTCGGTCATGTTGATCCCGGGCGTGAACGTGGCCGCCGCCTGGCGCTGGCCCGGCATCTCGGGGGAGCGCCACACCTGCCGGCCCCCGGCCCCCCCGTACCAGCCCAGGCGGTAGGCCTCGACGTGCACCGTCGGCGCGCCGGTGGACACGTAGAGGGTGATCGTGTCGCCGCGCTGGGCGCTGACCGCGCTGGCGTAGCCCTCGACGAGGTTGCCGGGGCCCCCGCCGTTGGTGACGTTCCAGGCCGACGTGCCCGGCTTGGCGTTCTCGTCCTTCACCCACTGGGCCGTGGGCCCGTTCGGTGACGAGCCGGTCGACGACGAACCGCGCCGCGGCGGCTTTGTCGTCGCCGTCGAGCGCGTGCTCGAGGAGCGCCACGGACGCCAGACCGCCGCGACCACCGCGGCGACCGCGGCGGCGCCGGCGCCGACGAAGGCGCGCCGCGAGAGCCGCCGGCGCGGCGAGCCCGGCTCGGTCGAGGCCGAGTAGTCGCGGACCCGATGCACGGCCGCCGGCACCGCGAGCTCGGCCTGCAGCGCGGGATCGAGCTCCGCCCATGGTGTTCGCCGCACCCAGTGCGCGGGCCGCTGATGCCGACGGTTCTCCGGCGCCGCGGCGTCGAAGCGGTACGGCCCGGTTATACGGCCGAAGGCGACGTCGCGGTCGACCCGGGTGGCGACGAGGTCGTCCTCGCTGATGCCGTGCACGAAGGCCCAGAGGGCGGCGGCCCAGCCGTCGACGACGTCGGCCGGCGCCTCCGGGTAGGCGGCGCGCAGGGCCCGTCCGACGTCGTCGGGCGACGAGGCGCCGCTGAGGTCTCCGGTGTGCGACCACCCGACCACGGCGACGTCGTGGCGGAGGGCGTACTCGGCGCGGCGGCCGTCGCGGCCGCCGCCGAGGGACCAGAGGGCCACGCTCAGCTGCCTCCTCGGGGCGTGCGGCCGGTGCGGGCCGATCGACGGTCGGCCGGAGGGCGGCGGTCGTCCGGGGCGCCCCGGCCGTCTCCCGCTCTGGACCCTCGCGGCCCTCGGCATTGTACGGGCGGGCCCTCTCAGGGGAGCCTCATCTCGGCGGCGACGTCGTCCGGCCCGGCCCCGTCGACCGGGTCGGGCCGGCGCCCGCCGGGGCGGGCCGGTCGCGGGTAAGAACGCGGCGTGGTGTCGGCCCAGCCATCGGCGCTCGAGCGGGCCCTCGGCGAGCTCTACGCGGCGTCGCCCGAGGAGTTCGTGCTGGTGCGCACCCGGCTGGCCGGGGAGCTGCGCGACGCCGGTGACACCGTGGCCGCGACCGAGGTGCGCGGCCGGCGGCGGCCGAACCTGGCCGCGTGGGCGTGCAACCAGCTGGCCCGACAGCACGCCGACGAGGTCGGCGAGCTCATGGAGGCGACGCGGCGGGTGGCCGCGGCCCAGGGGTCAGCCGCGCGCGGCGGCGAAGGCGACGCGCTCCGTCGCGAGGGCCGCGCTCGGCAGGAGCTGGTGGCGCGCCTCGCCGACCAGGGGGTCGCGCTCCTCCGGGGGCGGGCACCGAAGCCCGAGGCCTACCGCGACTCGATCGCCGCCACGCTCGACGCCGCCAGCCTCGACGCGGCGTCGGCCGAGGAGCTGCGCGCCGGCCGGCTCACGCGGGCGTTGAGCTCCCCGGCCGGCTTCGAGGCCTCGCTCGACCTCGGCGACGCCGGCCGGTCTCGACCCGGGATCGCGGCGGACGCGGCGCAGGCGGCCCGACGAGCGCTCGCGGACGCCCGCCAGGCCGCGCACGGCGCCGAGGCCGTGGCACGCACGGCGGACTCGGAGGCGGCGAGCGCCGACCTGCGGTTCGACGCGGCCCAGGCGCACCTCCAGGAGGTGGAGCGCGCCCTGGAGCGAGCGCGCGCGAGCGTCGACGAGGCGGGGAAGCAGGCGCGCCTGGCGCGGGCCCGGGCTGACGCCGGTCGTGCCGAAGCGGAAGCGGCCGAGCGTCGGCTGCAGGACTTGGAGCGCCGGACGTCGGGCCCGGGGCGGAGCGGGCGCCGGCGTCGCTCCTGACCGCGGGGCCGGGGCGCCGGTCAGACTGGGTCGGTGCCGCCGCCCTACGACGTGCGCAACTTCCTGGACCTGCTCGGCATCGACGTCGTCGAGGACGGCCCCGAGCCCCAGGGACGGTTCACGGTCACCCACGCCCTGATCGCGGGCACCGGCTACCTCTGGGCCCCCGTCGTCGTCGCGCTCGCCGACGCGCTCTGCGCGTTCGGCGTGGGGCGCCACTGGCCCGACGGCGCCACGAGCTTCACGACCGTCGAGGCGAAGTCCAACTTCCTGTCGAGCGCCCGCGAGGGGGAGGTCGTGACCGGGGCGAGCAGCCCGCTCCACCTGGGGCGGACGACCCAGGTGTGGGACGCCCGGATCGTCAACGAGACGACCGGCCGGCCGATGGCCGCGTACCGCTGTACCCAGCTGCTCCTCTACGAGGGCTGACCGCCCGGGCCGCGGGGCCCCGGCCTGGATCGGTCGGTCCCCGTCGGCGCGTCCGCCCGCAGGACCGCGAGGTCCTTCCACCGCCACGGCACCGACACCGTGAAGCCGGTCGCCTCGAGCCACCGACGCTGGTCGTCGAGGCGGTCCGGGCGGTCGTAGCCGGGCGAGAGGGGGGCGACCGCGTCGGCCGGGTCGTCGGGGACGACGACGTCGCCGAGCACGAACCGGCCCCCCGGCCGGAGCGTCGACCGGACCCGGTCGAACAGCGTCCGCTTGTCGGGCGGGGCGAGGTGGTGGACGGCCAGCGCCGAGACGACGAGGTCGAACCGGTCGGTTGGCAGCGCGCCGAGCAGGTCGCCGACGATCACCTGCTCGACGCGGTCGTCGGGGAGCCGCGCGGTGGCGCGGGCCAGCATCGCCGGGCTCTCGTCGAGGAGGACGACCGCCGCGCTCGGGTGCCGGCTGAGGACGGCTCGGGTGGTCTCGCCGGTCCCGGCCCCGAGGTCGAGGATGCGGTCGACCGCGACGCCGTCGGCGGCGTCGGCGACCGCGGCCTGCAGCTCGTCGTAGGCCGGGACCTCCTCGCGGATCGTGTTCAGGTAGGTGTCGGGGGAGAAGTGGAATTGCGCCACGCGCGCAACGTAGACCGGCGTCGCCCGCCGCCAGCGCAGGTCTGGCGGCACGGCGCGGCCGAACGGACCCCAATAGAGTGGAAGCCGTGGTGGCCACCCCGACCACGGACGTGCCCGTCGACGCCATCGACTTCGGGGACATCGCGCTGTGGGAGCGCGACGACTGGCCCGGGATGTTCGCCGTCCTGCGCGAGCACCGACCGGTCTCCTGGCACACCGAGCCCGAGATCCCAGGCCTGACCTTCGGCGAGGGCCCGGGGTTCTGGTCGCTGGTCCGCTACGACGACATCGTCCACGCCAGCCGCAACCCCGAGGTGTTCATCTCCGGGCGGGGGACGAACATCCCGGACTTCCCGCCCGAGGTCTACGAGTTCCTCGGCTCCATGATCAACATGGACCCGCCCCGGCACACGCGCTTCCGGCTCCTCGTGAACCGCGGCTTCACGCCCCGGCAGGTCGGCGCCATCGAGGAGAGCGTCCACGAGCGGGCCCGGGCGATCGTGGACGGGATCGCGAGCAAGGGCACCTGCGACTTCGTGAGCGAGATCGCGGCGGCGCTGCCCCTGCAGATCATCTGCGACATGATGGGGATCCCCGAGCCCGACTACCAGTGGGTCTTCGACAAGACCAACGTCGTGCTCGGTGCCAGCGACCCCGAGTACGGCGGGGAGATCACCGCCGCGTTCCTGGCCGCGCAGGAGCTGTGGCGGTACGCGCAGGAGCTCCGGGACGAGCGGCTCCGGGCCCCCCGCGACGACATCACGACGACGATCTCCCAGGCCGAGGTGGACGGCCACAGCCTGACCCCCGAGGAGTTCGGCTCCTTCTTCGTGCTGCTCGTCGTGGCCGGCAACGAGACCACCCGCAACGCCATCAGCCACGGGATGCTGGCGCTCACCGACAACCCAGACCAGCGGCGCCACTGGCTCGCCGACTTCGAGGGGGTCGCGCCGACCGCGGTGGAGGAGATCATCCGCTGGGCGACGCCCGTCATCCACTTCCGCCGCACCTGCGTGGCGCGGGACGTGGAGATCGACGGCACCCCGATCGGGGAGGGGCAGAAGGTCGTCCTCTGGTACAACTCCGCGAACCGCGACGACCGCTACTTCGAGGACCCGTACCGCTTCGACGTGCGCCGCACCCCGAACGAGCATCTCGGCTTCGGTGGCGGTGGACCGCACTTCTGCTTGGGTGCGCACCTCGCCCGGCGTGAGATCAAGGTCATGTTCGAGGAGCTGTTCCGCCGCCTGCCCGACATCGAGGTGTCGGGCGAGCCCGAGCTGCTGCGCTCGAACTTCATCCACGGCATCAAGCGGATGCCGGTCTCGTTCTCGGCTCCACGCTCGAACGGTTGACGCGGGAGCGTCGACGAGTCACGTCGAGCCTCTCCGACGCCTGATCCCGAAGCGCATCCGCACCGATCTTCGGCGCCTCGGGTCGTGACGCGGCGAAATCGATGACCGATGGGGGAGTGCTTCGGCAACGGGCGGTGAACGTGGGGCGACGGACTGCTGGCGAGCGCCGGAACGGATCGCGCCGTTTGAGGTGGTTGGGATGGCGCGGCCGTTGACTCGGCGAGGCGTGGTGCCACCCGCTCAGGGATGGCTCGATGGGGATCCGCAGTGCGAAGCGACCGGAGCGGGCTTGGCGTCGAGGCCCGTCCGGTCTCGCCGACGCCGATCGAGCGGTCAGGAGCGGCCGAACTCCACCGGGATCTCACGGTAGGCGCAGGCGAAGGCGCTCGGCACCTTCGTCGGCTCGGCGCCGGGCGCCAGCCGCAGGGGCGGAAGCCGGCGCAGGAGCTCCTCGAACATCACCCGGATCTCGAGGCGGGCCAGCGACGCCCCGAGGCAGAAGTGGGTGCCGAACCCGAACGCCACGTGGTGGTTGTGGGCCCGGGTCACGTCGAGGGTGTCCGGTTCGTCGAAGGCCCGCTCATCGCGGTTCGCGGACCCGTACATGAGGAGCAGCTCGTCACCGGCGCCGATGGTCTCGCCGTGGAGCTCGTGGTCGTGGGTGGCGGTGCGCCGCATGTTCAGGATGGGCGTGACCCAGCGGATGAACTCCTCGACCCCGGTGTCGGCGAGGATGCCGGGGTCGGCGGCGAGCGCGGCCCGCTGGTCCGGGTGCCGGATCAGCTCGAGGCACATGGTGCCGATGACGGTGCGCGTGGTCTCGGCGCCGCCGTCGAGGAGCAGGAGCGCCTCGTGGACGATCTCGTCCTCGTTGAGCGGACGGCTGCTGCCGTCGGGGAACTCGACGTCGGCGTGGGCCCAGACCGAGAGCAGGTCGTCGCGGGGCTCGCGGCGTCGGGCCTCGAGCGTCTCGAGGGCGACCGCGGCGAACTCGAGGACGGCCTCCATCGTGGCCTCGCCCGCCTGCGGCTCGCCCCCGTCCGTCGGGTAGGTGCCGCCCGAGAGCATGGTCACCTCGGACCACTCCTGGCAGCGCGGGGCGAGCTCGGCCGGGAAGCCGAGCATCTCGCAGATCACCCGGGCGGGGAGCGGGGCCGCGAGGTCGTGGACCACCTCGCAGCTCCCCGCGGCTGCGACCCGTCCGATGAGGTCGGCGGCCACGGCCCGAACCTGGTCCTCGTGCTGCTTGACCGATCGGGGGGTGAAGCGGCGCGCCACCAGCCGGCGCTTGTTCTGGTGGAGCGGGTCGTCGTTGTTGATCGAGGACACGTCGCCGACGATGCGGGGGCGCGACCCGAGCGCCGACGTGTACCGGGCGGGATCCTTCTCGACCTCGACGACGTCGTGGTAGCGGCTGATCCCCCAGATCCCGTTCCGCTCGTCGCGGTACAGGGGGGCCTCGTCGCGCAGCTGTCGGTAGAGGGGCCCCGGGTCGGCGGCGTAGAGGCTCCCGTCGAGCAGGTTGGCCTCGATGCCCACGTGCACCTCCTCGGCGCGCCGCCGCGGGGCCGGTCCGGTCGGCGTCGCGGGACGGCAGGTTAGTGTCGGCCCGCGTGAGCGCCGCGTGGGAGGCCCCGCCACGCGTCGACACCCGGCTCTCGATCCTCAGCTGGAACCTGTGGTGGCGGTTCGGTCCGTGGGAGTCACGCCAGCCGGCGATCGCCGCCACCCTCCAGCGGCTCGCTCCCGACGTCGTCTGCCTCCAGGAGGTGTGGGCGAGCCGTGACGGCGAGGACCAGGCCGAGCAGCTCGCCGCCGCCCTCGGCGGCTACCACGTCGCGCACGCCGCCGGCGTCGGCTTCGACCTCACCCCCCACAGCCTCGGCAACGCGGTGCTGTCCCGCTGGCCCATCCGGGCCCACGAGGCGCGGCCGCTCCCGGCCCCGCCGGGCCTCGACGAGCTCCGGGTGGTGCTCCGGGCCCAGATCGACGGGCCGCGGGGCCCGGTCGAGGTCTTCGTCACGCACCTGAACTGGCGGCTGGACCAGAGCGACGTCCGCCAGGACCAGGTGCGGGCGATCTGCGCCTTCGTGGCCGAGACCGGCGCCGACCGGACCTTCCCGCCCGTGCTCTGCGGCGACTTCAACGCCGAGCCCGGCTCCGACGAGGTCCGGATGCTGACCGGCCTCGCCGCGGTGCCGGTGCCGAAGCTCGTGTTCCTCGACGCCTGGCGCGCCGCCGGCGACGGCGGCCCCGGCCACACCTGGTCCAACGCCAACCCGTTCGCGGCCCTGGACTGCGAGCCGGACCGGCGCATCGACTACGTGCTCGTCGGCTACCCCCGGGACCACGGGGCCGGGCAGGTGGTGGCCGCCCGGGTCGAGGCCGTCGCGCCCGTCGACGGGGTGCAGCCCTCGGACCACTACGCCGTGTTCGCCGAGCTCCGCTACTGACGACGGCCCCGAGGGCCCGCGAGTCGACTGGCCGGTCCGGGAGCCGGTCGGCAAGAATGGGTCCTCCATGAGCGTCGAGTCCCGTGATTCCGTGTCCCTGAAGCCGGCCGAGCTCGATGAGCTCGGCCAGTTTGTCGACGGGGTCGGCCTCCCGATCGGCGACCAGGCCCTCGACAGCCACGTCGAGCAGTTCCCCCTCGTGGCCCTCTGCGTCGAGGACGACGACCTGCACGGGTTCCTGTTCGGGTCGCTCGAGCGCATCGGGGGCACCCCCTGCATCCTCTGGGGGCTCGGCGCCACGAAGCGGGGCCGGACCGCCCGAGCCACCCTGGAGGCGCTGGTCGGGGAGCTCTACCGTCGGGCCGCGATCTCGTTCCCGGACGAGGACGTGCTCGTGGCCGGGCGGGTCGCCCACCCGGCCTCGTACTCGGTGCTGCTGGAGCTCGCCGACGTCTGCCCCCGCCCGAAGTACAGCCCGAACGGCGAGGAGCGGGCGTGGGGGCGCCGGCTGGCCCGTCGCTTCGGCTGCGACAGCCGCTACGACGACCGCCGCTTCAAGGTCAAGGCCAACGGCAGCTCCGAGCCGGTGCTCGACGCCCGCCACGTGAAGCTCGGCGGCAAGGCCGCCGCCGACCTGGTCGGGACGGTCCGCCCCGAGAAGGGCGAGGCCCTCATCGCCTACGGCTGGGCGATGGCCGAGGCGCTCGCCAGCGACCTCGGCCGGCGCCGCTGACCCCTAGCGAGCCGCGGCCAGCGCGTCGTCGAGCGCGGCCCGCAGCGCCGCCGGGCTCGTGACCGGCGCCCGGCAGGCGTAGCGCTCGCACACGTACGCGGTCGCCTGCCCGTCGACGAGCGGGCGGTCGGCGAGCAGCGGGGACCGGTCCGCCCCCCGGCCCGCGGGCGCGGCGAGGGTCACCGCGTTCGGGACCAGCCGGCCCAGCACCTCGCGCCGCAGCGCCGCCAGCGCCGGTCCGTCACCGACGAGCGCCACCTCCAGCGGGGCGGCCAGCGCCCGCTCGAGCGCCGCCAGCAGGTAGCCGAACGCGCTCGGGTGCTCGGCCAGCACCGGCGCGAGGGTCCGGAGCCAGCGCCGCGCCGGGGCCTCGTACCGGGCTTCGCCGGTCACGGCGGCCAGGCGCAGGAGCCCGTGGCAGGCCAGCGAGCTCGCGGCCGGCGTGGCGCCGTCCTGGACGTCCTTCGGGCGCACGATCAGGGCCTCGGCGTCGCTGGCGGTCGTGAAGAACCCGCCGCCGTCCTCGTCGGCGAAGCGGGCCTGGAGGTCGTCGGCGGTGCGGCGGGCGTCGTCGAGCCAGGCGACGTCGTCCACCTCGGCCAGGCTGACGAGGGCCTCGAGCAGCGCGGCGTAGTCCTCGGCGTACGCCGGCGTCGGGGTCTCGCCGCCGGGCCAGGCGTGGAGGAGCCGCCCGTCGTCGCGGCGCAGGGTGCCCAGCAGGAACCGGGCGTTGGCGCGGGCGGCGTCGAGCCAGTCGGGCCGGTCGAACGCCCCCGCCGCGTCCGTGAGCGCCCGGAGGAACAGCGCGTTCCAGCCCAGCAGCACCTGGTCGTCGAGACCGGGTCGGACCCGCCGGGCGCGCGCCTCGAGCAGGCGGGGCAGGGCGCGGACGACCGCCGCCGGCCGCTCCTCGTCTCGGTCGACGGCGTGGAGGATGTTGCCGCGGAACCCGGTGTGCGGGTCCTCGAAGTTGCCGCGCTCGGTCACGCCGAAGTACCGGACCACCTCGGCGGCGTCGTCGCCGCACACCGCCGTCAGCTCGTCGAGCGACCACACGTAGAACTTGCCCTCCACCCCCTCGCTGTCCGCGTCCTCGGCGGCGAAGAACCCGCCGTCGCTGGCGGCGAGGTCGCGCCGGACGTAGTCGACGACGGCCGCCGCGACCTCGCGGTAGCGGTCGCGCCCCGTCGCCAGCCAGCCGCGCGTGTAGGCGCCCAGGAGGAGGGCCTGGTCGTAGAGCATCTTCTCGAAGTGGGGCACGAGCCAGTACTCGTCGGTCGAGTACCGGTGGAAGCCCCCTCCCACCTGGTCGCAGAGCCCGCCGGCGGCCATGGCGTCGAGCGTCACCGTCGCCATCTCGAGCGTCGCCGGGTCGTGGTCGCGGAGGTGGGCGCGCAGCAGGAACTCGACCGTGCTCGACGGCGGGAACTTCGGCGCCGGCCCGAACCCGCCGAAGCGGGCGTCGAACTCCGCCGCGAACCGCGCCGCGGCCCGGTCCAGGATCTCGGCGGTGGGCTCGTCCCCGTCCGGGGCGGCGAAGGCGGCGCTGCGGGCGATGGCCCCCCGCAGCCGGCGGCCCTGCTCGGCCAGGTCGTCGCGGCGCGTCCGCCAGAGCTCCTCGATCCGCTCGAGGAGGTGCACGAACCCGATCAGGCCGTGCCGGTTCTGCGGCGGGAAGTACGTGCCGCCGAAGAACGGGGTGCCGTCGGGGGCCAGGAACACGGTCATCGGCCAGCCGCCGCTGCCGCTCATCGCCTGCACCGCCTGCATGTACACGGCGTCGACGTCGGGCCGCTCCTCGCGGTCCACCTTCACGCTCACGAACCAGCGGTTCATGACCGCGGCCACCTCGGGGTCCTCGAACGACTCGTGGGCCATCACGTGGCACCAGTGGCACGACGAGTAGCCGACCGACAGGAGGATCGGGCAGTCCCGCTCGCGGGCGGCGTCGAAGGCGTCGTCGCCCCACGGGTACCAGTCGACCGGGTTGTCGGCGTGCTGGCGCAGGTAGGGGGACAGCCGCGCCCGGTCGGCGTCGCGGAGCAGCGGCATCGCCCCAGTCTGCCGGCTGCGCGGGCGAGCCGCCCGTGGCGCTGGGCGCCCGGCGACACGCCGGTGCCCGGGCTACGACGACGCCGCTTGCGCCACCCGCTTCGCCCACCGGTAGTCGGGCTTGCCCGAGGGGGAGCGCTCGACGTGGTCGACGAGCACCAGCTGGCGGGGCAGCTTGTACCCGGCGAGGTGCCGACGGGCCTGCGCGGCGACGTCGTCGAGGGTGGGGCGCTGCCCGTCGCGGGGCTCGACGACCGCCACCACCCGCTCGCCCCACCGGTCGTCGGGGAGGCCGACGACGACGGCGTCGAAGACCGCCGGGTGGGCCTTCAGCGCGCCTTCCACCTCCTCGGGGTACACCTTCTCGCCGCCGGTGTTGATCGACACCGACCCGCGGCCGAGGATCGTGATCGTGCCGTCCTCCTCGACCCGGGCGTCGTCACCTGGGACGGACCAGCGCACCCCGTCGACGACGGGGAACGTGGCTCGGCTCTTCACCGGGTCGTGCCAGTAGCCGAGCGGCACCCGGCCCCGACGGGCGAGGCGGCCGACGACGCCCACGGGCGCGGGCCGGAAGTCGTCGGTGAGCACCGTCGTCTCGTCGTCGAGCCGGAAGCGCGGCTGAGCCGAGAACGACCCGTCGTCGCCGACCGCCAGCTGGCCCTGGCCGCCGGACTCGGACGACCCGAACCCGTCGAGCAGGAGGGTGTGCGGCAGCCGCTCGGCCAGCGCCCGCTTCACCGGCGGGGAGAGGATCGCACCCCCGGACAGCAGGATCGAGAGGCCCGACAGGTCCACGTCGTCCGAAAGCGAGTCGAGCGCCTCGACGAGGGGTCGCGCCATGGCGTCGCCGACGATGACCAGGAAGTTCACGTGCTCGGCGGCCACGAGCCCCCAGATCCGGGCGGCGTCGAGCGACCGGTCGGGTGAGAGCACCACGGTGCCGCCCGTGTAGAGCGTCATGAACGCCATCCAGTGCGCGGTGCCGTGCATGAGCGGGGAGGCGGGGAGGCAGCGCAGACCCTCGGCGCGGGCCCGCTCCGCGATGTCCTCGGGCGCGCGGATCGGCTCGCTGAGCCCGCCGCCGCCGAAGGCGCCGAAGAAGATGTCCTCGTGGCGCCACATCACGCCCTTCGGCATCCCGGTGGTGCCGCCGGTGTAGAGGATGTAGAGGTCGTCGGCGCTGCGCGGCGCGAAGTCCCGGGTCGACGACGCGTCGGCCAGGGCCCGCTCGTAGTCGTCCGCGTCGAGGCCGGCGAGGTCGGCGTCGGAGCCGTCGTCGACGGCGAGGAAGGTCCGCAGCATCGGGACGTCGGACCGGACCGCGGCGAGCTTGGGGGCGAAGCTGCGGTGGAACACGACCGCGCGCGCCTCGCTGTCGGCCAGGAGGTACCGGAGCTCCTCCTCGACGTAGCGGTAGTTCACGTTGATGGGCACGGCCCGCAGCTTGTAGGCGGCGAGCATCGCCTCGAGGTACTCGGTGCCGTTGTAGAGGTACAGGGCGACGTGGTCACCGGGACCGACACCCCGCGCCGCGAGCGCGTGCGCGAGCCGGTTCATCCGCTCGTCGGCCTCGCGGTAGGTGAGCCGCCGCGCCCCGCAGACGAGCGCCTCCCGGTCGGGGACGGTGTCGACCACCCGCTCCCAGAGGTCGGCCAGGTTGAACTCCATCGAGCCGATCGTACGGTCCCCGAGGACGGGGTCCGTCCGGCCGCCCGCTACGCGGCGAGGTGCGACGCCAGGTGGGCGGCGCTCAGGGGCTCGCCGGTCGCGGCCTCGATGAGCCGGTCCCAGCGGTGGGTCGCGCCCGGCGCGAAGACGGCGTCGGCGAGGAAGCGACCGGCCTCGCGCCGCGCCACGAACCCGCCGGCGCGGGCGGTGAGCGCGGTCTCGAGCTGGGACGCGAACAGCTCGCCGTACAGGTAGTTCTGGTAGTAGACGGGGACGACGGCGAGGTGGATCTTGGCCGCCCAGTCGGGCTGGCGCCGCCCCGCCGGTCGGCGCACGCCCTGGTACCGCTCCACGAGCTGCCACCAGGCCGCGTCGAGGTCGGCGTCGGGGTCGGCGTAGAGGCGGCGCTCGAAGTGGGTGACGACGAGCACCCACCGGGCGAACACGAGGAGCGAGGCGCGGCGGGCCGCCGCCAGGCGACGGCGCAGCCCGTCGAGCTCGCCGGGCGGCACCTGGGCCACGCCGCCGAGCCACTCGGGGTCGCGGACGAGCCGACCGAAGAGCATGGCGACGCCCTCGGTGGTGAGGGCGTGGGCGGCGTCGCGGAGCAGCCAGGGCAGGCTCCGGTCGACGCCCCGGTTGAAGACGGCGTGGCCGAACTCGTGGAGCATCGTGTCCATCCACCGCTCGCTCGGCTCGACGTTGCAGAGGACGCGCACGTCGCCTTCACGATCGATGTCGATGCAGAAGGCGTGCTGGTTCTTGCCGTCGCGGCCGTAGAGATCGCTCGCGCCGAGGACCGGCCGGACGTCGAGCCCGAGGCCGTCGTAGGTCCGCACGGTCAGGGCCTCGAGGTCGGCGGCGGCGAACAGCGGGTCGAGCTCGACCGCGCCCCGCGCCGGTGGATCCTGGAAGAAGGGATCGTCGAGGTGCCACGGCGCCAGCTCCTCGCGGTCGACGCCGAACCGAGCCGCGAGCGCGTCGTCGAGCTGCGCCTTCCAGGCCCGGAACGGCGCCTCGGTGTGCCGGTCCACCTCGTCGAGGGTGGCGAAGAGCCGGGCCTCGTCCATCTCGCCGACGCTGAGCGCCAGCGCGAAGTGGTCCCGCTGGCCGACCGACCGGGCCGCCTGGTTCCGGAGCCGAGCCAGCGAACGGACGCGATCGGCCACCGCCGCGCCGACCTGCTTCGACGCCTCCCACGCCCGCCGGCGGAGGCCCACGTCGTCGCTCGTGCGCAGGATGTCCAGGATGGCGTTGTCGGCGACGCGCTCGCCGTCGAGCTCGCCCCGAAACGAGGTGAACGTGGCCTCCACGTCGGTCTCGAGCTCCACGATCTGGCGCTGGAGGTCCCCCGACACCTGGTTCGGGAGCATGGCGTCATGGAGCAGGTCGAGCTGGCGTCGCACGTCCCCGCCGTCCTCGGCGGCGTCGGCGCGGGCCGCGCCCACGGCGGCGAAGGCGTCCGGATCGGCGAGGAGCTGCCGCCGGGCCAGCTCGAGCTCGGCCTTCCGGCGGTTGGCCTCGTCCGAGGCGCGGGTGCTGGCGTCCCACCACGCCCGGGCCAGGTCGACCTCGACCGGGCGGAGGCGCCCGACGAGGTCGTCGACCAGCCGCCCGGCGTCGTGCACGGCGGCGGAGTCTACGGGTAAGCAGAGGGCGACAGGAGGTTCCCACGTGAGCGACATCCACTTCGGCGCGTTCGCGCCCCAGGGCTGGAAGACCGAGCTCGTCGACATCCCCGACCCGCGTGACAAGTGGCGCGCCTGCCGCGACACCGCCGTGCTCGCCGAGGAGCTCGGCTACGACTCGGTGTGGGTCTACGACCACTTCCACAACGTCCCTCGTCCCGCGCACGAGTCCGTCTTCGAGTGCTGGACGACGATCGCGGCGCTGGCCGAGGCGACGAGCCGGATCCGACTCGGCCAGATGGTCTCGTGCACGTCGTACCGGCCGCCGGCGCTGACGGCCAAGATCACCGCCAACCTCGACGTCATCTCCGGCGGCCGACTCGAGTGGGGCGTCGGCGCCGGCTGGTACGAGGGGGAGTACCGCGCCTATGGCTACGAGTTCCCGCCCGCGCGTGAGCGGATCGGGCGGCTGCGCGAGGCCGTCGAGATCGTGACGCTGATGTGGCGCGAGCCCGACGCGACGTACGAGGGCCGCTACTACCGCGTCCACGGCGCGCAGTGCGACCCCAAGCCGGTGCAGGTGCCGCACCCGCCCATCTGGATCGGCGGTGGAGGCGAGCAGCTCACGCTCCGCGTCGTGGCCCGGCTCGCCGACCGCGCCAACTTCGGTGGTCGTCCGGACCAGTGGGCGCACAAGCGCGACGTGCTCCGCCAGCACTGTGCCGACGTCGGCCGGGACCCGGACGCGGTGTCGCTCACGTGGAGCCCCGAGCTGCTCGTCCGCGAGACCGAGGCCGAGATCCGCGCCCTCGCCGACGAGGGACGCGTCGGGTCACGGTGGGGCGAGCCGTTTGACTCGTGGGTGGCGGGCAACCTCGTCGGGACACCGGAGCAGGTGGCCGAGCGGCTGCGCACCTACGTCGACCTCGGCTGCGCCGGGTTCGTGCCGTGGTGTGCCGACTACCCCGACCACACCTCGCTGCGGCTGTTCGCCGACGCCGTCATGCCCGAGTTCGGCCGCGCCGCGGCCAGCTGACGACGGGCCCGCACCGAGCGGCGCGGTTGCCTCGACGGGATCACCCGCACACGGGAACGACGATCGCTCGCGGGTGTGACCAGCGTCACACGGTTGACGCGATACGTGGGCACCCCCTGCATCGTCAGTCAGGTAGAACAGTTCGTTGCTCCGTCCCGAGGAGGCGCGTCTGATGCGGGCGACGATGCGACAGCCCGGCGAGCAGCAATCGTCGATGGTCTCGACGACCCGCCTCGAGCGGCTGGCGACGTGGTGCTACGACCACCGCCGGCGAGTGGTGCGGGTCTGGCTCGCCGTCCTCGTGGCGGTCATCGCCGTCGGCGCCTTCGTGGTCACGGGCCACTTCGAGGACAAGTTCGGACAGGGGCACGGCGACTCGCGGACGACCCAGACCCTGCTCGACCAGCGGTTCCCCACCCGAGCCGGCGACACCGCCGACATCGTCTTCCACACCCCCGGACCGGTCGCGGCGCCGGCGACTCGCCAGAGCATGCAGGCCGTCATCGCCAGCGTCGTGCACCTGCCTCGCGTCGTCTCGGTGCGGGGCCCGTTCGATCCCACCGCGCACGGGCAGGTCGCCCTCGACGGGCACACGGCGTACGCGGTCATCCAGTTCGACGCCCGGACCGCGAGCCTCGCCAAGCCCGACCTCGTGAAGGTGGTCGACACCGCACGGGCGGCGAACCGCCCGGGCCTCCAGGTCGAGCTCGGCGGGCCGCCGATCAACAAGGCCGAGGGGATCAAGCTCGGGTCGAGCGAGTTCGTCGGCGTCCTCGCCGCCATCGTCATCCTGTTGGTGGCGTTCGGTTCGGTGATCGCGATGGGTCTGCCGATCCTCACCGCGCTGTTCGGCATCGGCGCCGGCATCGGCATCATCGACCTGATCAGCCGCGGCGTCGTGGTGCCCACCTTCGGCACCCAGCTGGCGGCGATGATCGGGCTCGGCGTCGGCATCGACTACGCGCTCTTCATCGTGACGCGGTACCGAGCCGGCCTCCACGCCGGGCAGGAGCCGCGGGACGCGGTCGCGATCGCGCTGTCGACCTCGGGCCGGGCGGTGGTGTTCGCGGGGTGCACGGTCGTGATCTCGCTGCTCGGGATGCTGCTGCTCGGCCAGGCCTTCGTCTACGGCCTCGCCTTCAGCGCCATCGCCGCGGTCGTGCTGGTCATGGCGGCCGCGCTCACGCTGCTGCCCGCCCTGCTCGGCTACGCGGGGCGCGCCATCGACAAGTGGCACGTGCCGAGGCTCTTCCACCGCGGCGAGGAGGGCGGTCGCGCCACCCTCTGGTACCGCTGGAGTCGCGTCATCCAGCACCGCCCCTGGATCGCGGGCGGCGCCTCGCTGGCGGTGCTCGTGGTCCTGGCCCTGCCCCTGCTCTCGATCCACCTCGCCTTCACCGACGACGGCAACAACCCGACGAGCACGACCACCCGGCGGGCCTACGACCTGCTCGCGAACGGGTTCGGGCCCGGCGTCAACGGACCCCTCGTCATCGCCGTCGACCGGCGCGGCGCCGACCCCCAGGTGGCTCGCCAGCTCGCGGCCCGGGTGGCCGCCACCCCGGGCGTCCAGTCCGTCTCGCCGCCGGCGTTCAACGCCGCCGGCGACACCGCGGTCGTCGTCGCGACCCCGAGGACCTCCCCCCAGGACACCCGGACCCAGGACCTCGTGAACCACCTTCGAGACCGCGTCGTGCCGCCGGCCCTGCGAGGCACGCCGGCGCGCGCGTACGTCGGTGGTGTCACCGCCGCCGCGATCGACGTCTCGGCCCAGTTCGCGCGCCGCCTGCTCTGGGTGATCGGCGGCGTCGTGGCGCTGTCGTTCGTGCTGCTCATGGCCGTGTTCCGATCGCTGGCGGTGCCCGTCAAGGCCGCGGTCATGAACCTGCTGTCCATCGGCGCCGCCTACGGCGTCATCGTCGCCGTCTTCCAGTGGGGCTGGCTCGGGTCCGTGATCGGGATCGGGAAGACCGCACCCATCGACCCGTGGATCCCGCTCATGCTGTTCACGATCCTCTTCGGCCTCTCGATGGACTACGAGGTCTTCCTGCTGTCCAGGATCCGAGAGGAGTGGCGCCGCACCGGCGACAACGCCACCGCGGTCGCCGACGGCCTGGCCGTGACCGGCCGGGTCATCACCGCGGCGGCGGCGATCATGGTGTGCGTGTTCGGCGCCTTCGTCCTCGGCGAGGTCCGAACCCTCAAGGTCTTCGGCCTCGGCCTCGCCGCCGCGGTTTTCGTCGACGCCACGATCGTGCGATCGGTGCTCGTGCCCGCCACGATGGAGCTGCTCGGTCGGGCCAACTGGTGGTTCCCGCGCTGGCTCGACCGTCTCGTCCCCACCGTCAGCATGGAGCCCGACGTCACCGCGTCGGAGGTCCTGGAGCCCGACCGGGTCCCCGAACCGTCGACCGTGCGCTGACGCTCGGCGGCGGAGCCGTCGCCCACCCCGAGTGACGCCGGCCGGCGTCGGGCTCCGGCAGCGGGATAGGGTGCGCGCCGACCACCGCCGGCGGCGCGCCGGGCACCGGTCGCAGGGAGGGGATGGGCATGGTTGATGTCGCGTCGGTCGCCGCTCGGCTGCCCGACTTCCGAGGCGAGCTGCTCCAGGCCGGCGACGCCGGCTACGACGAGGCCCGGCGGGTCTTCAACGCCATGATCGACCGGTCGCCGGCGTTGATCGTCCGCTGCACCGACGCCGACGACGTCGCCGCCGCCGTCAGGGTGGCGAGGGAGCAGGGCCTGCCGCTCAGCGTCTACGGCGGCGGCCACGGCGTCACCGGCGCCGCGGTCTGCGACGGCGGGATCTGCGTCGACCTGCGCGGGATGAAGGAGATCGAGGTCGACCCGGTTCGGCGCACGGCCCGGGTCGGCGGCGGCGTGACCTGGGGCGAGCTCGACGCCGCGACCCAGGAGCACGGGCTCGCGGTCACCGGCGGACGGGTGTCGACGACGGGCGTGGCCGGCCTGGCGCTGGGCAGCGGGAGCGGCTGGCTCGAGCGCAAGTTCGGGTTCACGTGCGACAACCTCATCGAAGCCGAGGTCGTGACCGCCGAGAGCCGGCGCGTGCGCGCCTCCGAGCGCGAGAACCCCGAGCTCTTCTGGGGCCTGCGCGGCGGGGGCGGCAACTTCGGCGTCGTGACCACGTTCCACTTCCAGCTGCACCCGGTGGGGCCGATCGTGCTCGGCGGGCTGCTGATGCACCCGGCGGCGGCCGGGGGCGAGCTGGTCCGGTTCTGGCGCGACTTCATGCTCCGCGCCCCCGACGAGGTCGGGAGCGGCCTCGCGTTCATCACCGCCCCGCCCGAGGAGTTCGTGCCCGAGCCGGTCCGCGGGCAGCCGGTCATCGGGGTCGTGGTGCTGTACGCGGGTGACCCGGCCGAGGGCGAGCGCGTCCTCCAGCCGCTGCGCGAGTTCGGCCCGCCGGGCATGGACATGGTCCAGCCCATGCCGTACGTCGCCGTCCAGCAGCTGCTCGATCCGGCCAACCCGCACGGGATGTACAACTACTGGTCCGGCGACTTCCTCGGTGCGCTGCCGGACGAGGCGGTGGACGCCCTCGTCGCCCGGGCGACGAAGCCCGTGTCTCCCCTGACGCAGATCATCGTCATCGCCGGCGGCGGCGCCGTCGCCGCGGTCGACGAGGACGCCACCGCCTTCGGGCAGCGCACGGCCCCGTTCAACATGCACTACCTGTCGATGTGGTCGGACCCGGACGACGCCCCCCGCAACGTGGCGTACACCCGCGACCTCGCCGGCGCCATGAAGCCGTGGACCACCGGCCGCGTGTACCTCAACTTCATCGGCGACGAGGGCCCCGGCCGGGTCGAGGCCGCCTTCGGGCCCGAGAAGTACGTCCGGCTCCAGGCCCTGAAGCGCGAGTGGGACCCGACGAATCTGTTCCGCCACAACCAGAACATCCCTCCGGCCTAGGCCGACGGCGGCACTTCGCCGCGACCTGGGCTTCGACCTCGAGCCGCTCCCCCGGGGCGATCCGTGCGCCCGTCGAGCCAGCGGCTGGGGACGCCGCGGATCGGCTGCAGGGGGTTGTTGCTCGCGGCGGCGAGCGCACCTACGGTCCCCGCCGACCAGGATCAGCGGGTCGTCGGACGGGGGGCGTGGGATGGCACGGCGTTGGCTCGTAGCACTGTCGGTCGTCGGGGGGCTCGGGCTGGCGGCGGGATCCGCGACCATGCCGCTCGCCGGCGCTGACAACACCAACTTCTCGGCGGCTGGGTCCGGCTCCTTCAGCGTCCCGACCGGCGTGTGCTCGGTCAGCGTCGTCGCCCAGGGCGCGGCCGGTGGGAGCACGGACCTCCGCGCCATCGGGGGAAGCCTCCAGCCCGGCGGCGGCGGCGGCCTCGAGAGCGGCAACCTCGCGGTGACGCCCGGCGAGCGGCTCGGCGTCACGGTCGGCGGCCTGGGCACGAGCATCACCGACAGCTCGCCCGTCTCGGCCGCCGCCGGGGGCACGAACGGCGGCGGCAGCGGCGGGATCAGCAGCGTCGCCACCCCGTTCAACGGCGGGGGCGCCGGCGGCGGCGGGGCGTCCGACGTCCGGCAGGCGTCGGGCGGGACCGGGTGCGTCCCGGTCTGTCGCATCGCGCCGCCGCCGCGACCGGGCAGCACCGCCCAGGATCGGGTCATCGTGGCCGGCGGTGGTGGCGGCGCCGGCGCCGCGGGCCCGCTCGTCGCAGCCGGCGGAGGCGCGGGGGGTGGCGTCGCCGGCCACAACCCTGACGGCACCGGCGGCACCGGCGACAACGGGCCGAACCCGGGTCACGGCGGCCAGGCCGGCGCGTCGGGCGGCGCCGCAGGGACGGGTGCCGTGGCGGGCCAGGCGGGGACGACCACCGGCACGGGCGGCAGCGGCGGGTCTCCCGTCGCCAACTCTGGCGGGGGCGGCGGCGGCGGCGGGGGCGCGGTCGGCGGCGGCGGGGGCGGTGCCGGCGGAATCGGCGACGGCGGCGGTGGCGGCGGGGGGTCGAACTTCGCCGCGCCGTCGGTGAGCGGCGCCACGTCCATCGCGGGCGTCAACCCCCCCGTCCCGGGGCTCGGCCCCGGGACCGGGTCGGTCAGCCTCACCTTCACGCCGCAGGCCCCCGTTGCCTGCGCGGTCGTCGCCGCGGCCCGTCTCACCGGCTGACGCCGGGCGACCCGCTTCGGTCGCGCGCGATCGGCGCCGCAACCGCCCGGGCCGGCCGGCGACGGGGTGGTCGTGCGGGTGGCGAGTTGGTCCGCGCCCGGCCTCGCGACGGCGGCCTGTGACCCGCCGACCGGAGAGGCCTCGCCGCGCTCGCGGGAGACGAAGACCTAGGGCACCGCGGGCAGCGAGTTGGGGAGCGGCGCGACGAAGTGGGGCCCGTAGGTCTGGATGCTGAGCGAGAACGGCGCCCGGCTGAAGGGCGACCGGTTCGTGCTGTACACGACGATGGGGTCCGTCGCGGGTGACATGGTGAAGGCGCCGTACGAGGAGAGGCCCGGGGCCGCGGTGCCGGCCACCGGCCCGTAGTACGTCCAGGGCCCCGCGGGCGTGGGCGCCGTGAACACCGACACCTCATCGCTGAACGCGTCGGCGAGCTTGCACGTCGCCAGGTACCCAGACCCGTACGGCGTGACCCACGGCTGTGCCGAGGGTCCGTGCCCATCGCCGAGGCCTGGGAGCAGCGCCGGCACGTTGAACCACTCGAGCGGGACGGCTTGGGCGGGGTCTGCCGACCAGGTCGGCGCCAGCGGGTCGCCGCTCGCGAAGGTCCACGCGCCCGGGTTCAGGAGCTGCCCGGCTGGGACGCGCGCGAGATAGACGT
>DASZJD010000005.1 GCA_035948415.1 Acidimicrobiia bacterium
CGGCAAGCTCGCGGCGTACGACGCGGCGGGGAGCACGAACTGTTCGGGGACCCCCAAGACCTGCACCCCGCTGTGGACCGCTGACGCTGGCCTCCCGGTGGGCACACCGGCGGTGGCCAACGGGGTGGTCTATATCGGCGGGTTCGACAGCAACGTTGGAACCGGGAAGTTGTACGCGTTCGACGCCGCCGGGGGCAGCGCGACGTGTTCTGGGAGCCCCAAGACCTGCACCCCGCTGTGGAGCGGCGCCACCTATGACACGCCTGTGACCCCAGCGGTGGCGAACGGCGTCGTCTATGTCGATGCTGGCGACCTCTATGCGTTCGACGCCGCGGGGGGCAGCTCGACCTGTTCTGGGAGCCCCAAGACCTGCCGTCCGCTGTGGGGTGCCCACCCCGCCGCCACCGGGGCCAGTCCGGGCCCCCCGGCGGTGGCCAACGGCGTCCTCTACGTCCAATTTGATGAGCGCCTGTCTGCATTCGATGCGGCCGGGAGCACGAACTGTTCGGGCAGCCCCAAGACCTGCAGTCCACTGTGGACCGTAAATAACGCCGCCATCGTCTCGTCGGCGGTGGTGGAGAACGGGGTCGTCTATGCCGGCACGTACCGCTTCTGCGATCCCCACGGCATCTGCGGCGGTGAAAACAAGCTGTACGCCTTCGGTCTCGAGAAGATCCCGCCCACCACCTCCGTCGTCATCCCCTCCAACGGCAAGACCGTGTCAGGAACGAACACGCTGCTCGACGCCTCGGCCTCTGACGACGTGAGTGTCAGCCGAGTCGAGTTCCACCTCACCGGCGGCAGCTACCACGACGCCCTCATTGGCGTCGCGACCTCCACCCAGTACGGCTGGATCTACCACTGGGACACCACCTCGGTACCCAACGGCACCTACACGCTCAACAGCGTCGCCACCGACCCGGCCGGCAACGCCGGACGCAGCCCGAACGTGAGCATCACGGTGGCCAACTGAGGCGACCGGCGGCGCCGCCCCGCTAACCGCCCACGAGCAGCCGCGAACTGGCGAGAACATGCGCGCCTCCTCGCTCGCGTCTGACCTGCGGTTTCGCCCGGTAGCACAGCGCTCAGCGGCGCGACCTGAACGAGGTGATCGCCAAGCACTTACTCGCCGGCTGTGGCTCTGAACAGGGACAACGGTGAGGAAACGGGGCGAGCAACACCACGCCCAGGGGTGCTCCGCGATAGCTAGCCGGTGAACCTCGGGACGGTTGGAACCGCGGGCGCGGCGGGCGCTGCGGGCGGGGCGGCCGCGGCCGCACATACGGACCTCGTGATCGTGTCTTGGATCAGCGTCACGCTGCCATTTCGCGCCAGGAGTCGGCCCTCAATGTTTGCACCCTGATTCACCGTGATTGACGTGAGAGCCAGGATGTTCCCCTTGAACACGGCAGTTGTGTCGATGGAGGCTGTGTTGAGCCGCCAACAGACGTTGCAGGCCTGCGCTCCGCCGGTGAGCTGCACCTGACTGCCCGGTCCCACCGTGAGCCCGGTCGCGCCTGAGTTCATCTCGAAGATGAACACGCCATTGGGATCACCTTGCGCGTCGAGGACGAGGGGACCCGCTCCGGCCGTTATCCCGAACGTGGTCGAGGCAGAGTCGTACACGCCTGGCGTCTTGGTGGTACCACCAAGCTCGGTCGGCACCGTGGTAACGGGTGTCCGGCCGGCGACATCGGTATACGCGGCGGTCAAGTCGTTCTTGGCCGTCGTCAGCAGGCCAGGGTTCGTGACCCGACACGGAAGAGGACCAGCAGCATCGACCGAGTAGATGGTCCCGGTCACCTCTGAACAGGTCACGCCGATGCCAGCACCAGTGGCTGGGCTCAACCCAACGTTCCCCGTAATCACAGAGGGAGGAACGTCCGTGATGTTCGGGGTGCCGGCAAGTATCGCGAACGGATCGGCCGTTCCGAGGCTCACGGGAGTCGGTGACGCCGCATCGGCAGCGGGGGCGGCCATGACCAGGGAGGCAGCCAGCAAAGGAACAACGAGTAGCAAGCCACGGAGGGCACGGGTAACGAGAGCCGCGTTCAAATGCACCTCTCTTCCACCTGTCACCGCGAACTAGCGACGCGATGAACTGAGTTTTCGCATCCACGAGGTCCGACGCGTGAAGTAAGGCTAGTTGCTTCCGGCCACGGCGGCGGGGATGCCGTCGCACGGGCCGGTGGTTGGCTCTCGACAGAACTCCGACCACCCGACCGCGCAATTTTTCTCCCGGGCTCAGCTGCCCCAGGATTTCCCACGCCACCCCCGCGTTTCCCAGCGGGCTCGAGGCCGCTCGGCCCGAGTCGCTCCGTGCCGGGCACCGTGGGGTCTCGGGCGCGCATGCCATCATGGATTCGCGGCCCGGGTGGTGGAACTGGCAGACACGATGGATTCAAGTCCCATTGTCCGAAAGGGCGTGCGGGTTCGACTCCCGCCCCGGGCACCCACCGAGCCGTCAGCAGGAGCCGGGGACCGGCGCGAGTGACCCGGGCTGCGGCGTCGACGGCGCGGCCCCGCGGGCGGGGCTCGGAGCCGGCGCGCTCGCTGGCGCCGGGCGGCTGAGCCCCGAGAAGCCGCGGCCGACCACCAGCACCACGTCGGCGCCGGTGACGGTGTCGTCCGTGACGAGGTGCGCCGACGGGACGTAGCCGGCGAGCAGGCGAGCGGCCGCGTCGCTCCCGCTCGGGTACCGGATCTCGGTGGCGGCGACGAGGCGCCGGGGGTCGTTGCCCGCGCCGGCGCCGGCGAAGCCGTCGCGCTGCAGCGCCGCGAGGGTCCGGGCCGCGGCGCCGCTCACGCCCGACGCGTTCAGCACCCGGACGTGGACGCCCGCCGGCGTCGAGCCCGACGACGGCGCCGGTGAGGCAGCCCCGCCCGAGGTGCCGCTGAAGTCGCGGAGCGCCGCCAGCACCTGCGCCGCGTTCGGCTCCTGGAGGTACAGGACGTCCTGGCCCTGCTGCCGGGGGCCGGTCCGGAACGGCAGCGTCGTCGTCTGGACGTGGCTCGGGTCGCCCGGGTTCACCGTCCGGAAGGCGTCGATGAGCGCGAACAGGTCGCCGCGCGAGAACCCGTCGTCGAGCCGGAGGTCGCCGACCACCTTGTCGACGATCCCGTTCGCCTTCAGCGGGTTCGAGAGCGCGGTGTGCAGCGCCACCGACGCCAGCTGGCGGACGAAGGCCTGCTGGCGCCCGACCCGACCGATGTCGGGCAGCGCGTCGAGGGTCCGCCACGTGTGCGTCGCCGGGTCGAGCACCTGCAGGTCGCGTGACCGCACGAAGGAGAGGGCCTGCGCGCCGTTGAGGTGCTGGCACCCCGGGGTCGGCACGTTGAGGTCCGAGAACGAGTCGCGTGCCGCGGTCGGGAAGTAGACCGGAACGGTGCCGATGGCGTCGACGAGCTTCCGGAAGGTGTCGAAGTTCACCTCGGCGTAGTGGTGGATCGGCACCCCGAAGGCGGCTTGGAGCGTGTCCACCAGCTTCTGGGGTCCGGCGCTGAACGCGGCGTTGACCTTGGCCATGCCCAGCCCCGGGATATGCACCCACAGGTCTCGGGGCACCGACACGAGGAGGCTGTGACCCGACGAGGGCTCGGCGTGGAGGACCATGATCGTGTCGGAGCGCTGGCCCTGGTTGCCGGCCTGGGAGCCGAAGGCCTGGCGGTCCGACGGGCTGCGCACGAAGGCCCGGGTGTCCGACCCGACGAGCAGGTAGTTGGCCCCGCCCGACGGCGCCGACGCCAGCTGCAGGTGCACCCGGGACACCGAGGCCAGCTTCTGGTCGATCAGCAGGTTGACGCCGACGATCCCCCCCGCCACGAGCGCGAACGCGACGCCGAAGGCGAGGGCGTAGCGGCGGAGGAAGCTCCGGTCCGGGGCGCGGCGGCGCACCGACTCGACGGTATCGGCGGCAGCGACCGACACCTCGTCATCAGCGAGCCCGATCGGCGGCCCGGTGGCACGGCGGTCGGCGGGGCCGTCGGTACACTCGGCGCGCCGTGATCGCCGCTGTCACCGTCATCACGTGGATCGCCGCCGTCTCGGGGGGCTCGCTCGTCGTCCTCCTCCTCATCGTGCTGGCGCCGTGGCCCCGGGCCCGGTCCGAGTCCCGGCGGCTCGACCCGGACGTGGAGGCCCGCCTCCTGCTCCACGAGAACCCCGAGGACCTGGCCGGCGAGCTCGACGCTCGGGAGGGCGACCGGTCCCGGGTCGCCGAGCTGCGACGCGACGAGCCGCGCTGACCTACCGGCCGAGCACCCGGCGCACGACCGGGGCCACCAGCGCCGCGAACCGCCGCTGCCCGTCCGGGGTCGGGTGGAACGGCGCCTGGCTGAGCACGCTGGCGGGGTCGCGGGCCCGGAAGATCGACAGCCCGTAGGCCCACGGCGCGGCGCTGCACCAGCGGTGGTCGCGCCCGTCGGCTCCCTTCATGGCCGCGCTGGTGTCCGCCACCACCACGCCCGCCCGCCCGGTGAGCGCGGCCCGGATGGTGGCGTTGAGGCGGGGCACGAGGGCGCGCAGGTAGGCGGCCTGGGCCGGGTCGAGCAGCGCCACGTCCGGGCAGCGGGTCGGGCCGGCCGGGAAGGGGTCGTGGTAGAGGGTGACGACGACCTTCGGCACCCGCCCGGCCGCCTGCCCGCGGGCGCGCACCGCGGTCACGAGCGCGTCGAGGTGCGGGCCCACCGCCGCCAGGTTGGCGGTGACGTCGGCGGCGATCGTCGGGCCCGGGTTGGCGGCGGTGCACCGGAGGCCCTCCACGCCGAACCGGGCCGCGAACGCGTTCTCGACGCAGTCGGTGACGACGGGGGCGAACCGCACGTCGTCGGCGCCGAGGGTGACGAGGACGACGTCCGGCCGGGCCGCGTCGTAGGCCGCGTTGAGGTCGCGGCGGCTCGACCAGTCCCCGAACTGGGCCGGCCGCAGCGTGCTCGACCCGAACAGGTCGGTGCGCACCTGCGGGGCGACGACCCCGTTGGCGTAGCTGGCGCCGGTGCAGGCGAAGGTGGTGAAGCGGGCGCCGAGGGCACGGGCCACGACGCCGCCGTAGGCGTCGGGGGACACGTGGCAGGCCGGGTACGGGCCGGGCCAGGGCGCGTCGAGGCGGCCGCCGGTCCACTGCCGGGCGGCCCGGTCGTAGCGGTAGCCGTAGAGCGTGCCCTCGCCGGAGGCCACCGAGTCCCCGAGCTGCACGATGGAGAGTGGACGGGCCGCGGCCGCCGGTCGGGCACCCGCGCCGCCGGCCGTCCCGAGCGCCAGCGCGGCCGCGAGCGCCGCCGCGGCCCGGCGGCTCACGGGTCGGCGAAGGCGAAGAAGAGCCGGGCCTGGCACGCGGTCGCGCCGCCCACGGTGGCGGCGCCCTGACCCCAGCCGCCCCGCCCGCTCAGCCGCTCGAGCCGCACGGCCAGGGCCAGCTCCTCCCCGGGCCGGACGATCCGGCGCCACCGCACCTTCTCCACCCCCCCGAAGAGCGGCAGCCGCCCGGCGCCCCGCTCGTCGGCGAGGACCGCGATGGCGCCGGCCTGGGCCAGGGCCTCGAGCTGGATGACCCCGGGCAGCACCGGGTTGCCGGGGAAGTGGCCGGCGAGGAAGGCCTCGGACCCGGTGACCCGGTAGCGGGCCTCGATCGACACCCCCGGCTCGAAGGCGTCGACGGCGTCGACGAACCGGAACGGGGGCCGATGCGGGAGCAGGGCGACCAGCTCGTCGGAGTTCGCCAGCACGGGAGCGACCCTATTTCGCACGCCTGACCCACGGGTGTAACCCCGCCGGGCCGGGCGTGGTCCAAAGTGGTTACCGCGCCGTGGGCCCCCCGGCGCTCGCCCCAATCGAGAGCACGCTCGTGGGAATCGCCGTCCTGTTCCCCGGCCAGGGAACCCAGTCCGCCGGCATGGCCGCGCCGTGGCGCGACTCCGCCGCGTGGGCGGTCGTCGACCGGGCCGAGGCCGCGCTCGGGGAGCCGCTCGCCGCCCTCGTCCTCGACGCCCCCGCCGAGCAGCTCGGCCGCACCCGGGAGGCCCAGCTCGCGGTGCTCGTCACCTCCTTGGTGGCGTGGGAGGCGATCCGGGACCGGGTCCCCGCCGCGGTCGCCTTCGCCGGCCACTCCCTCGGCCAGGTGACGGCGCTGATCGCCGCCGGGGCGCTGGGCCTCGAGGACGGGGTCCGCTTCGCGGCCCGCCGCGCCGAGCTGACCCAGGCCGCCGCCGACGCCCACCCGGGGCGGATGGCGGCCCTGCTGGGGGCCACGACCGAGCAGGCCCTCGACGCCTGCGCCGCCGCCCCCGACGCGTGCTGGCTCGCCAACGACAACGCCCCGGGCCAGGTGGTGATCGCCGGCACCCCCGCCGGCGTCGACGCCGCATCGGCGCGGGCCAAGGAATTGGGGGTCCGGCGCGCCACCCCGCTGAACGTGGGCGGCGCCTTCCACACCCCCCTCATGCGCGCCGCCGCCGACGCCCTCACCGCCGACCTGGCCGCCGTGACGTTCCGTCCCCCCGCGGCGCCGGTGGTGTCGAACCTCGACGCCCGGGCCTACGCCGACGACGCCGGCTGGCGGCCCCGCTCGGCCGAGCACGTCGCGGTGCCGGTGCGGTGGCGGGAATCGATGCTCACCATGACCGGGCTCGGCGCCACCACCTTCCTCGAGGTGGGGCACGGCACCATGCTCGCCGGCTTGGCCAAGCGGACCACGCCCGACGTCCCGGTCCGAGGCGTGGCCACCCCGGCCGACGCCGCCGCCCTCGTCCTCGAGGAGGTGCGCTGATGGAAGGCCTGCTCGACCACGGCGAGGGCCTGCTGGTCCCCGAGCGGATGATCGTCGCCCCGACGGTCGGGGTGTTCCGACCGGTGGGGGTCGGCGAGGACACCCGCGTGGCCCGAGGCCAGACCATCGGGATGGTCGACGGGCCCGGCACCTCCACCCCCGTGGCCAGCCCCTTCGCCGGCCACCTCGTCGGGGTCCTCGTGAGCCCGGGCCAGCGGCTGCGGGAGGGCCAGCCCGTCGCCTGGCTCCGCGTCCCCTGACCGTGCGGGCCTGCGTCGCCGGCTGGGGCACCGCCGTGCCCGAGGGTCGGCTCACGAACGCCGACCTCGAGCGGCGCGTCGACACGTCGGACCAGTGGATCGTCGAGCGCACCGGCATCCGGGAGCGTCGGATCGCCGGCCCCGACGAGACCACCGCCACCCTGGCCGTGGCCGCCGGCGCCGCCGCGATCAAGGCCGCCGGCATCACGCCCCTCGACGTCGAGCTGCTGATCGTGGCCACCGCCACGCCCGAGCAGCCGATCCCTCACACCGGGGCCTTCGTCGGGGACGGCCTCGGGCTGCGCTGCGGATCCTTCGACCTCGGCGCCGGCTGCGCCGGCTTCGTCTACGAGCTCGTCACCGGCGCCGCGCTCCTCACGACCGGCGCCCTCGGCCACGTCCTCATCATCGGCGCCGAGACCCTCTCCCGCATCATCGACCCCACCGACCGCACCACCTGCGTGCTCTTCGGCGACGCCGCCGCCGCCTTCGTCCTCGAGCCCGGGCCGGACGACGGCCCCGGCCTCCTGGCCTGGGACCTCGGCTGTGACGGCAGCCTGGCCGGGCTGCTCGCGGTCCCGGCCGGCGGCAGCCGCCGCCCCACCACGGCCGAGACCCTCGCCGAGGGCCTCCAGTACCTGCAGATGCAGGGCCCCGAGGTGTTCCGGCGGGCGGTGCGGGCGGTCGTCGACTCCGCGAATGCCACCCTGGCCCGGGCCGGCGTGGCATCCTCGCAGGTCGACTGGTTCGTCCCCCACCAGGCCAACGCCCGGATCATCGACGCCGCGGCGAACCGGCTGGGGATCCCCCCGGAGCGCACGATCGTGAACATCGACCGCTACGGCAACACCTCCGCGGCCTCGATCCCGCTGGCGCTGGCCGAGGCCGCCGACGCCGGCGAGCTCCAGGGCGGGCAGCTGGTGCTGATGAGCGGCTTCGGCGCCGGCATGACCTGGGGCAGCGCCCTGCTCCGCTGGGGCCGGGCGTGACCGACGCCGGCCGCACCGCGCTCGTCACCGGCGCCTCCCGCGGGATCGGGCGGGCGGTCGCCCACGCCCTCGCCGCCGACGGCCACCGGGTCGCGTGCTGCTCGTCGAGCGGCGCGGCCAAGGAGACCCAGCGGGAGGTCGAGGCGGCCGGCCACGAGGCGATGGCGGTCCTGGCCGACGTCCGGGACCCCGACGCGGTCAACGCCGCCTTCGACGAGGTCGAGGCCGGCTTCGGCCCGGTCGAGATCCTCGTGAACAACGCCGGGGTGACCGCGGACGGCCTGGTGGCCCGCATGACCGACGAGCAGTGGGACCAGGTCCTGGCGACGAACCTGACCGGCGCCTTCCACACCATCCGCCGCGCCACGCCGAGGCTGCTGCGCGGCCGCTGGGGCCGCATCGTCAACGTGTCGTCGGTCAGCGCCCACGCCGGCAGCCCGGGGCAGGCGAACTACGCGGCGGCGAAGGCGGGACTCGTGGGCCTGACCCGGGCCGTCGCTCGCGAGCTCGCGTCGCGGCACGTCACCTGCAATATCGTGGCCCCCGGGCCTATCGTGACCGAGATGACCGACGCCATGCCCGCCGAGTGGCGGGCCATGATGGAGGCGACGGTCCCGCTCGGTCGTCTGGGGACGCCCGCCGAGGTCGCGGCGCTCGTGGCGTTCCTGTGCTCCGAGACCGCCGGCTACGTGACGGGCGCGATCGTCCCGGTGGACGGCGGCCTGGGCATGGGCCACTGAGCACGCCCCCCGATCGAGCATGAGGAGGACAGATGGAGCGTGACGACGCACTCGCCGCCCTGCGCGAGGTGGCCGTCGAGGTCCTGAGCGTGGAGCCCGAGGCGGTCACCGAGGACGCCCGCTTCAAGGAGGACCTCGACGCCGACAGCCTCGACCTCGTCGAGCTGGTGATGGGCCTCGAGGAGCGGTTCGACATCTCGGTCCCCGAGGAGGACCTCGAGGACGTCACCACCGTCGGCCAGGCGGTCGACCTCGTGCTGTCGAAGGTGGCGTCGAAGGCATGAGCCCGGAGTTCCTCGACCACCGCGGGCGCCCCCGCATCGCGGTCACCGGGATGGGGGTCAAGACGCCGGCCGGCGTCGACCTCGACTCGTTCTGGGCCACCGTGCGCGACGCCCGCCCCACCGCCGCGACGGTCCCCGAGTTTGTGGAGGCGGGCCTGTCGGTCACGTTCGCGTGCACCGTGCCCGACGAGTTCGACCCCGAGGCGTACTTCGGGCCGAAGGACTCCCGCCGCATGGACCGCGTCACGCACCTCGGCTACGCGGCCGCCGTCGACGCGGTCGAGGACGCCGGCGACCTGAGCGCCGACCCCGAGCGGTGCGCCGTCATCGCCGCCACCGGGATCGGTGGGCTGCAGACCCTCCAGGCGAACGCCAAGACCTACTTCGAGCGGGGCCCGGCGAGGGTCAGCCCGTTCTTCGTGCCGATGATGATGCCGAACGCCACCGCCGGCATGATCTCGATGCGGTACGGATACACCGGCCCGGTGCTGTGCATCGCGACCGCGTGCGCCGCCGGCAGCAACGCGATCGGTGAGGGCGCGCGCCTCATCCGGGACGGCACCACCGACGTCGTCATCGCCGGGGGCACCGAGTACCCGCTCACGACGATCACGATGGCGGCCTTCGCCCGCATGGGCGCGCTCAGCACCCGCAACGACGAGCCGCAGCTGGCGTCCCGGCCGTTCGACGCCGCGCGCGACGGGTTCGTGATGGCGGAGGGCGCCGGCTTCGTCGTCCTCGAGCCGCTCGAGCGGGCGCTCGGCCGCGGCGCCCGCGTCTACGGGGAGGTCGCCGGCTACGGCCGCAACGCTGACGCCTACCACATCACCGCGCCGTCCCCCGGCGGCGCCGGCGCGACCCGGTGCATGCAGCAGGCGCTCGACGACGCCGGGATCGGGCCCGCTGATGTCGGTCACGTGAACGCGCACGGCACCTCGACCGACCTGAACGACGCCGCCGAGGCCGAGGCTCTCCACAAGGTGTTCGGCGACGGCACGCCTCCGGTCACGTCGTCGAAGGGCGTGTTCGGGCACATGATCGCCGGCGCCGGCGCGGCCGAGGCCATCGTCGCCCTCTGCTCGATCCGGGACGGGGTCGTCCCGCCGACCGCCAACCTCGAGCAGCTCGGCGACGACATCGACCTCGACGTCGTATCCGGGTCGCCGCGCGAGATCGGACCGGCGCCGGCGCTGTCGAACTCCTTCGGCTTCGGCGGCCACAACGCGACGCTGGTCCTGACCCCGACCGGGTGACGACCCCGACGCGGTCGGGCGGCCCGCCGGTGCCCGTCGAGGGGCGCCGGAGCGATGCCGCCACCGCCGCGATCGCGCCGCTCCACGGGCGGAGCGTGGTCACGTTCCGGATCTCCGACGGCAAGCACGTCGGGGCCATCGGGCCGCCGGAGGGCGCCAGCGTCGAGCGGGCGGTCCGCCTAGCCGTCGAGCTCGGGCTGCCGGTCCTCGCCACCGTCGCCTCGTCGGGCGCCGACGTCACCGAGGGCGTGGCCTCGCTCCACAGCTGGGGGCGCGTGGCCCGGGCGCTCTCCGACGCCTCCGGCGTCGTCCCGACCGTCCTCGTGGTGGTCGGCCCGTGCGTGTCGGGGCCGGCGCTGCTGCTCGGAATCGCCGACGTGACGATCATGACCGTCGACGCGTTCGCGTACGTGAGCGGGCCCGACACCGTCCGGGCCTTCACCGGCATCGCCCTCGACCATCGTCAGCTCGGCGGCGCCGCGCTCCACGGGCAGCGCAGCGGCGTGGCCGCCCTCGTCGTCAACGACGAGGACGACGCCCTCCTGGCCGCCGCGCACCTCCTCGAGTACCTGCCCGCCAACCACCTCGCCGACCCGCCACGGGTCGCGACCGACGACCCGGTCGACCGGGACGCCGAGCGGGCCGCCGCCGCCGTGCCGGCCCGGCCGAGCGCGTCCTACGACGTGCGAACCGTGCTCGAGGACGTGCTCGACCGCGGCTCGTTCCTCGAGCTCCGCGCCGCGCACGCCCCCAACCTCGTCACCGGGCTCGGGCACCTCGACGGTCACCCGGTCGGGGTCGTCGCCAACCAGCCCGACTACCGGGCCGGCACGATCGACATCGAGGGCTCCGAGAAGGCGGCCCGCTTCGTGCAATGGTGCGACTGCTTCAACCTGCCGCTCGTCACCTTCGTCGACACGCCGGGCTTCGAGCCCGGGAAGGACCTCGAGTGGCGCGGGATGATCCGCCACGGCGCCGAGCTCGTGCACGCGTACGCGAACGCCACCGTGCCGCGGCTCTGCGTCGTGCTGCGCAAGGCCTACGGCGGCGCCTACATCGTCATGGACTCGAAAGGCCTCGGGAACGACTGGTGCGCGGCCTGGCCGACGGCGGAGATCGCCGTGATGGGCGCCGCGGGGGCGGTGCAGGTCCTCCACGGTCGGCAGCTGGCCCGGGTCGACGACGGCGCGCGCGCCCCCGAGCGGGCGGCGCTCGAGGCCGAGTACGACCGCCGCTTCACGAACCCGTACGCCGCGGCCGAGCGAGGCTTCGTCGACGAGGTCCTGCGTGCCACCGACACGCGGCGGGCCCTCGCCGCCGCGCTCGAGCGGCTCCGCACCAAGCAGGAGGCCACGGCCGCCCGCCACCACGCCAACACACCTCTGTAGGAGCGGACCATGCTGCTCGACGGCAAGCGCATTCTCGTCACCGGCGTCTTGAGCGACGCGTCGATCGCGTTCTCGGTCGCCCGGCGGGCCCAGGAGGAGGGGGCCGCCGTGGTGCTCACCTCGTTCGGCCGCGTGATGCGGCTCACCGAGCGCATGGCCCGCCGACTCCCCGACCCCGTCGAGCTCGTCGAGCTCGACGTGACGAACACCGCCGACCTCGACGCGCTCGCAGGACGGGTCGGCGGTCACCTCGACGGCGTGCTCCACGCCATCGGGTACGCGCCCGAGACCTGCCTCGGCGGCGGGTTCCTCGACGCGCCGTGGGCCGACGTGTCGGTGGCGCTGCACGTGTCGGCGTTCTCGTTGAAGGCGCTGGCGGTCGCCGCGCGTCCCCTCCTCGGCCGGGGTGCCTCGATCGTCGGGCTCGACTTCGACAACACCCGCGCCTGGCCGGTCTACGACTGGATGGGCGTCGCCAAGTCGGCGTTCGAGTCGACCGCCCGCTACCTCGCTCGCGACCTGGGCCCGGAGGGGATCCGGGTCAACCTTGTCGCCGCGGGGCCGCTCCGGACGGTGGCGGCGAAGAGCATCCCAGGCTTCGAGCACTTCGAGGCGGTGTGGTCAGAGCGGGCCCCGCTCGGCTGGGACGTCCGAGACTCGGAGCCGGTCGCGATGGCGTGCGTCGCGCTGCTCTCCGACTACTTCCCCGCCACGACCGGCGAGATGGTCCACGTCGACGGGGGCGTCCACGCCGTCGGCGCCTGATCGAACCGGCTCCGCGGCGGCGTCGCCAGCACCCGGAGCGGCGTCGGAGGCGCGCTCGTAGGCTGCCCGTCGTGGCCGACTGGGCGACGATCTCGTCACTCGCGACCGCCGGTGGCACCACGGTCCTCGCCGTGGCCACCTTCGTGTCGGTTCGCTCGGCCAACCGGTCGGCCCGCATCGCCGAGCGCGCGGTCCAGATCGGGCTGCGGCCCGTGCTCATGCCGTCGCACCTCCAGGCTCCGCCCGAGAAGCTCCGCTGGCTCGAAGGACGGTGGACGACGGTGCGGGGCGGCCGGGCGTCCGTCGAGGAGGAGGACGGCGTGATCTTCCTCGCCATGTCGCTGCGCAACGCCGGCGCCGGCATCGCCGTCCTCCAGAGCTGGGACGCGAAGCCGGGCGTCACCACGCTCCAGGAGTTCCCGAACCTCGACCGCTTCCGTCGCCAGCAGCGCGACCTCTACGTGGCCCCCGGCGACACCAGCTTCTGGCAGGGCGCGATCCGTGACCCCAACGAGGCGAGCTACCCGGACCTCCACCAGCTCGTCACCGCCCGCCAGCCCATGACGATCGACCTGCTGTACAGCGACGGTGAGGGCGGGCAGCGCACCGTGAGCCGCTTCGCGCTCGACCCCGGGCCGGAGACGGACTGGATCGCCTCGGTCGTGCGGCACTTCAACCTCGACCGGGCCGACCCCCGCTGACCGGTCCCCAGGTCGCGCGAACACGACCGCGGCTCACGAAAGGGCCACCCACTCCCCGAGGACCCACCCGAGTCTGGTCCGCGTCGCACTCGATCGCGTTGCGACGCGGGCAACGCCAGTTCGAATTCGATCCGTTGACAGACGTGCCGCCACGGACCTCGAACTAGCCCCAGAACGCGTCCTCGGCGGCCTCGTCCGAGTAGCTCTCATCGAGCCGGGAGATCTTGTCGCCCGCGAACGAGAACTCGAGGGTCTCCTCGGTGTCGATGGTCCGACCCTCGCGCGAAGCCTTCGCGCGGTGGACCGCGACGACCTTGTCCCCCTGGGCCGTGACCGACTTGAGGTCGACCGAGAGGCTGCCCCCCGTCAGCTCGAAGAACTGCCCGTACAGCCCGAGGACGTCGTCGATGCCCTTGTGCTCACCCGAGGTCAGGTTGTGTCCCGGGACGCTGTGCACGACGTCGGGCGTCATGAGCGATCGGAGGGTGTCCATGTCGCCCTCGCTGAAGGCCTGGTAGCCCCGGCGGACGGTTCCTTCCTTGGAGTCGGCCATCGGTGTCCTCCCCGTTTGGGCTGGCACCGACCGGAGCACCAGCGCGCGTGGCCGAACCATAGTGGCGCCCAGTCGGACGTCAACCGGCGGCGCGGCTCCTACTTGCCGAGACTTTGCAAGGCGTCCGTGACCAGCCCGACCGTGGCCTTCGGGCTGACCTTGTAGAAGACGGCCGCCACCGTGCCCTTCTCGTCGAGCACGAACGCGGAGCGGATGATGCCCTTGAACGTGCGGCCGTACATGCTGCGGTCGCCCCACGTGCCCCAGGCCCGGGCGACGGCGTGGTCCTCGTCGGCGAGCAGCGGGAACCGCAGCCCGTACTTGTCGGCGAACCGCCGCTGCTTGTCGGGAGGGTCCGGGCTGATGCCGACCACGGCCGCCTTCACCCGGCGCAACATCGGCAGCGCCTCCTGGAGCGCGCACGCCTGCGCGGTGCAGCCGGGCGTGTCGGCCTTCGGGTAGAAGTAGACGACGACGCGTCGACCCTTGAAGTCGGCGAGGCGCACGCGCTTGCCCGACTGGTCGGGCAGGGAGAACGTCGGGGCCTTCGCGCCGACCTTGAGCTTCGCCATGTGATCGCCTTCCGCCGCGACGGGCAGGCCATAGCATGCCCCTTCGTGGGCCGGCGCGTGCAGGTCAGGCTCGACGCGCCGGCCGAGCGCGTGCGCGCCAGCCTGGCTCGGGTCCTCGCGGAGCAGCGGCCCGTCGGCGAGATCGCCGTCGACGTGCAGCCCGACGGGGACGCGGCGTCGACGCTCGAGCTGCGCGCCGTGCCGCCGGGCGCGGTCCCGTACTTCGGCTGGTTCGTCCGCGCCATGGCCGCGGTCGCGGCGCGGCGCGACCTTCGGGAGGCGGTCGACCGGGTGCGGGCCGACCTGGCCGACGCGCCGCCGCCCCGGCCGCGGCGGCGACTCCTGCTCGTCCCCCCGGTCGGGTTCAGCGCCGCGCAGGCGGCGACCCTCGCGACCGTCGCCGCGCTCGGTGCCCTCGCGAACTTCGGCGGGTCGCTGCTGACCCAGAACGGCGACGCCGTCACGGCGTCGTTCGGACGGTCCGACGAGGCCCTGGGCTTCGCGCTGGCGCTGACCCGGGTCGGGGTGCTCGTCTCCCTGGTCGCGGCGGCCCTCGCCGACCGGTACGGGCGGCGACGGCTGCTCCTCTACGGGCTGGTCGGGATCTGCGTCGCCAACGCGACGGCCGCGTTCTCGCCGACCTTCGAGGTGTTCATCGCCTCCCAGATCCTCGTGCGGGCCCTCGTGAACGCGACCCTCGTGGTGGCGTCGATCGTGGCGATCGAGGAGGCGCCCGAGGGGGCCCGGGCCTTCGCCCTCTCGATGTTCGGCCTCGCGCTCGGCCTCGGGTTCGGGATCTCGGTGGTGCTGCTGCCCCTCGCCGACCTCGGCGCCGACGGGTGGCGGCTCTCGTTCCTCGTGAGCGCGCTCGCCCTGCTGGCGCTGCCCAGCCTGGCCCGCCACCTGCCCGAGACCCACCGCTACTCGCGGATGGCCGCCCGGCGGGCGGCGCTCGGGCCGCGGGCGCGGGCGGCCGCCCCCCGCTACGCGGGCCGGTTCCTCGCCCTCGGCGCGGTGGCGTTCCTGGCCAACGTCTTCAGCGCGCCGTCGTCGCAGCTCACGAACCGCTACCTGACGCACACGCACCACTACTCGAACGCCAGCGTCGCCGCCTTCCGCGCCGTGACCGCGGGCGTGCCCGGCTTCCTCGGCATCGTGCTCGCCGGGCGGCTGGCGGAGACGCGGGGGCGCCGGCCGGTCAGCGTCGCCGCCCTCGTGCTGGCCAGCCTGTTCCAGATGGCGTTCTTCGTGTCGGGCGGCGCGCTGCTCTGGTTGTCGGCGACGATCGCGATCGTCGCCGCGGCCTCCGCCGGCCTCACGATCGGGGCGCTCGACGCCGAGCTGTTCCCGACCGAGACCCGCGGGACGAGGAACGGGGTGCTGCTCGTGTGCGGCGTCGCCGGGTCGGCGACCGGGCTCCTGCTGGCGACGACCCTCGAGGGGCCGGTCGGCGGCCTCGGCCCCGCCATCGCCCTCTGCGGCCTGGCGCCGCTGCTCGCCGCGTTCGTCTTCCTCCCCCGGCTCCCCGAGACCGCCACCCGGCCCCTCGACGACATCAGCCCCTCGGAGGCCTGACATGGACGTCGCCATCGACGGCTTCACCCGCTCGACCTTCGCCCACGACGGGTACGAGCGACCGGTGTACTCGGCCGGCACCGGACCGGCGGTCATCGTGGTGCACGAGGCCCCCGGGCTCCACCCGGGCGTCATCGACTTCGGCCGCCGCGTCGTCGCCCGCGGCTTCCACGTGCGGATGCCATCGCTGTTCGGGACGCCGGGCCGGCGGTTCAGCGCCAGCTACGCGATGCGCTCCTTCACCCACGGGTGCGTCGCGCGCGAGTTCACGACCTGGGCGCTGGACCGGACCAGCCCGGTCATCGGGTGGCTGCGCGCGCTCGCCGCCGACGCCCACGCCGCCTGCGGCGGTCCCGGCGTGGGCGCGATCGGGATGTGCTTCACCGGTGGGTTCGCGCTCGGGATGATGGTCGACGACCGCATGCTGGCCCCCGTCCTGAGCCAGCCGTCCCTGCCGCTGGCCGTGGGGCGGCGGCGCCGGGCCGCGACCGGCGTCAGCGACGCCGACCTCGCGCGCGTCACGGAGCGCGCCGCGGCGGGGGCCTGCCTCCTGGCGCTCCGGTTCTCCGCCGACCGGCTGGTCCCCCCAACCCGCTTCGACACCCTGCGTCGCGCCCTCGGCGACCGCTTCGTCGCGGTCGAGATCGACTCGTCGAAGGGCAACCGGTTCGGGATCGGCCCGCAGGCCCACAGCGTGCTCACCCTGGACCTCGTCGACGAGCCCGGTCACCCGACCCGCGACGCGCTCGAGCAGGTGCTGCGCTTCTTCGACGAGCGCCTCCGCGGCTGAGCGCCGGCCGCCCGCCTAGCTCACCGCGGCGTGGCAGACCACCGTGCCGTTCGGGGCCACGAGCGCGACGGTGCCGTCCTCCCGCGGCACGGACGCCACGCCGACCCACTGACCCCGGTGGCCGGCGATGGTGATCGAGCCGATCGGCCGCGCCGCGGCGTACCGGCCGAGCTGGAGGCGGTAGGTGCCGTCCGGCACCGCGTAGTCCACGCTGACGACGAGGCTCGACGGGTGGGTG
>DASZJD010000006.1 GCA_035948415.1 Acidimicrobiia bacterium
GCCGCTCATCGTGAGGGTCGCCTTCGCATCGTCGAGGGCCGCAACCAGGAAGCGACCACAAGGAGGTACCCGTGCACATCGGCAGAAAGGCCGTCCTCGTGACGGCGATGGCAGGCTCGTTGCTTGGTGGTGGGGCACTCGGAGCGGTGATCTTCGGTGCCGGGTCGGGTAGTGCCCAGACCACCAGCACCACCGCTCCGGCGGCTTCGAACGGCAACTCGACCGCGCCGCCGAGCGGCACGTTCAAGCCCAACGAGGACCCGACCCACGAGAAGGGCGAGAGCGCCCAGCGCGAGGCGCAGGAGAACGCCGGGCAGGTCCCGACCGTCCCGTAAGCGCACCAGGTGGTGGGGCCGGTCGAGCGTCGCCCGGCCGGCTCCACCGACCGTCGAACCGGGCCGCGTCACCCGCCGTAGAGCCGGCGGACCCCGGCCCGGAAGCGGTCGACGTCGACGTCGACGGCCACCCGCCATCGGGGCCAGCCCGCCGCGACGTCGCCGGTGCGGGTGCGACCCCACTCGGCGCCGCCGGCCACGTCCACGTCCAACCCCACCGTGGTCCAGGCGACGAGGTCGGGCTCCGCGATCGCCATCGGCACCAGGACGTCGTGAGTGGGGAACGTGCCGTCCGGACCCGCGGCGACGCGCGCGTACCGCTCGATCGGACCGGCGAGGAACCGCGCCGCTGGCGTTCGTCGCGCTCGGAGGAGCTCCAGCTCGCGTCGCCCGAGCGTCGCCCGGGCGGTCACGTCGAGGCCGATGAGGCCGGGCGGCGACGTCCACGCGGCGCGCACGAGCTCGCGGGCCGCGACCGGGTCGTAGGCGACGTTGTACTCCGCGACCGGTGTGGCGTTCCCGGCCGCGGCCAGGGCGCCACCCATCGCGACCAGGCCTCGGGCCGAGCCGGCGAGCTCGGGCCGGCGACGAAGGGCGCGAGCCAGGTTGCCGAACGGGCCGAGCGCGGCGACGACGACCTCGCCGGGGCGGTGACCGCAGAGACGAGCCAGGAGCGCCGGCGCGGGTTCGGCCACCGGCCTCATCGGGGCCTCGCCGGGGTGGAGCCCGCCGAGGCCGTCACCGTCGGCGACCGCGGGCGGGACCGGCACCGGCGGCGCCGGGCCGAGCCGGGCCTCGGGGCCGACGGCCAGCGGCACGTCGGTGCGCCCGGCAGCCGCCAGCACCTTGGCGAAGTTGCGCGCCGCCCGCGCGGCCGTCACGACGCCCGGCCCCGCCGTCACGGCCAGGACGTCGAGGCTGGGATGGTTGAGCGCGAACCACAGCGCGTCGCACGACACCTCGCCGCCGTCGCTGTCCACGACGATCGGGATGGCCTCGGGCGTCACCGGCGTCCGTCGCCGCGCCGCGGGCGTCGGTGCGAGGGCGGACGGATGGTGGCCCCGGGGGAAGGCGACCGGGCTGCGCACCGGACGCCGGGGGCTACATCGCCAGCGGCTGGCGCTCGCGGTCCAGGACCGCGAGCTGGGCGCGGCCGCCGTCCTGGGCGCGGTGCATGGCGGCGTCGGCCTCGCGGAGCAGGCTGTCCGGAGCCCGCTCGGGATCGTCGGTGATCGCGACCCCGATGCTCACCGTCGGCTGGATCTCGTGGCCGTCGATGGCGGCGGGCGCGCTGAGCACACCGGCGATGCGCTGAGCGATCGCGGCGGCACTCCGCCCGTCATCGACCGCGGCGCAGAGCACGAACTCGTCGTTCCCGAACCGGCCGACCGTCTCCTCGGCGCGCAGCGCCCGACGCAGCCGGCGGGCGAGGACCACGAGCAGCTCGTCACCGGCCTGCTCGCCCAGGCTCTCGTTGATGGTCGTGAAGCCGTCGACGTCGACGTACAGCACCGCGATCGCCGCGGACCCGTCGCCCAGCCCGTCCAGCAGCCCTTGCAGCCGCTCGACGAGCAGCACGCCGTTCGGCAGCCCGGTCAGCGGGTCGGTCAGCGCCTCGAGCGCGCCCATCCGGGCCTTCGCCCGCTGCTCGATGACGTCGAGTCGGACGCCGTCACCGGCCGCCTCGGCGAGCTCGTCGTCGATCGGGTGCCCGGTGAGCAGCAGCCCGCCGGCGTCGATGAGATCGTTGATCCGGAAGTGGAAGGTCCGGTACTGCTTGTCGGCGGCGCGGAGTCGCAGGCTCACGGCGTCGGCGCGCTCCGCCGTCGGCCGGAGCAGCTGACGGAGGGTGTCGCGGTCCTCGGGGTGGACGAGGGTGACGAGCAGGATGTCGAGGCCCACGGGCAGGCCGAGGGCGGCGTACATCGCCGCGCTCAGGTACGGCACGCCACCGTCGGCGCGCAGCAGCGCGAACCAGTCGCTCGTCGACGCGTCGGACCCGGACAGCTTCGTCGACACGTGCACCGTGCCCGTGACCCGACCGACCGAATCCCGCAGCGGGACCTGCTCGACGCTCACCATGACGGCCGCGCCGTCCCGGTGCCGGACTCGGAGCCGACCCGACCAGACCTGGCCCGCCAGCCCGCACCCGCCGATCAGGGCGGCGTCGGTCGGCCCGACCTCGGGCGAGAGGACCTCGTCGAGCCGCTCCCCCGTGGCCTCGGCCGACGTCCACCCGTAGAGCCGCGTCGCGGCCGGGTTCCACTCGACGACCCGGCCGGCGAGGTCGGTGGCGACGAGCGCCTCGTCGATCATGCCCAGCATCTGCCGGAGCCGGGCGACGTCGTCGGGCACCGTCAGCGATCGTCGAGGCATCTCGCGTCCTCTCCCCCGGCGGGGGCGGCGGGAGTCCTGCCGGCAGCACGGCGCGGCCCGGCCGCGGCTCGACGGCCGCCCCGAGCAGGGGCTCGGTTCCCGGAAGTTCCACGCCCGGCCACGCCTAGGTATCGGGCGTCCGGCACGCCACCTGAAGGGCGAGCCGGGTCAGCCGTCGCTCGGTCGGCCCGCCCGGGCGGCGACCGTCGCGCTAGGGGGTGCGCCCGAGGAGCGCCAGCAGGCTCGCCTGCCGGTCGGCGCCCGGCGGGATCTCGTGGTGGTCGCCGAACATGCCGCTGCCCACGAGCAGGTCCCGCTGGGGCTCGACGACGGCCCAGCACGCCTCGACGAGATCGGGCGGGAGAGCCGTGTCCTGCCCGGTGGCGGCGGCGAGGTCCCAGCCGTGGATGAGCACGTCGAGGAAGCGGTGGCCGGCGTACACCTCGCCCGGCACCGGGCCGTAGGACACCGCGCACGGCGCCGCCATGGCGCCGGGGGCGCGGAAGGCCTCGTCGGCCACGCGCGCGGACTCGGTGTAGGCCGCGAGCGGGTCCGGGCCGAGCACGTCACCGTCGAGCCGATCGCCGACGGCCTCGATCGTCTTGCCACGGGCGAGCTCGGCGGCCCAGAAGTTCCCGGAGACGACGTGGTTGGCGAGCTCGCGCACCGTCCACCCCTCGCACGGTGTCGCCAGCTCCCACTGGTCGTCCCGGATGCCGCCGACGTCGCGACGGGTGGCGTTCAAGGCGCGCTCGTGCAGCGCCGGCAGGTCGAGTCCCATCGGTGCCATCCCCCTCTCGCGCGGAGACTGGCACCCTACCCGTGGGGGCGGCGGAGCGTCTCGGGGCCGCGGCGTGGCGGCACGCGTCGTGAAGCGTCGCGGCCGGTCGGCGCGCGGCCTCGGCGCTCGGCCCGTCGACGGCCGGCGGCGCGACGGTACGGTGCGACGGTGCCCGCCGCGGCGGCCGTCCTCATCGACATCGACGGCGTCCTCACCGTGTCGTGGCGGGCGGTCCCCGGGACCCCGGCCGCGCTCCAGCGGCTCCGCGACGCGGGGCTCGGGATCGCGCTCATCACGAACACGACGTCTCGGAGCCGGCAGTCCATCGCCGCCGCGCTCACGAACGCAGGATTCGGCGTCGGCGCCGCCGAGATCCTCACCGCGCCGGCGCTGACGGCGGCGTACCTCCGCCAGCACCACGCCGGCGGGCGCTGCCTGGTGCTGAACAGCGGCGACGTCCGCGACGACCTGGGCGGCGTCACGATCGCCGAGCCGGGCGGGCCCGTCGACGTCGTCGTCGTCGGCGGCGCCGGGCCCGAGTTCGGCTACGACGCCCTCAACCAGGTGTTCCAGCTCGCCCTCGACGGCGTCCCCCTCGTGGCGATGCACGAGAACCTGTACTGGCGCACGGCCAAGGGCTTCCAGCTCGACGGCGGCGCCTACCTCCGCGCGATCGAGGCCGCGGCCGGGGTGCACGCGGTCGTGATCGGCAAGCCGGCCCCGGCCTGCTTCCACGCTGCGATGCGGGACCTGGGCGTGCCGCCGGACGCGGCGGTGATGGTCGGCGACGACCTCGACGCCGACGTCCTCGCGGCCCAGGCCGCCGGCCTCACGGGAGTCCTGGTGCGGACGGGGAAGTTCCGGGCCGAGACGCTCGCGCGAGCCGCCGCCGAGCCCGACTACGTCCTCGACTCCTTCGCCGACCTGCCGACGCTGCTCGGCCTCACTTGACGGCGCCGTCGTCGTGTGTTGCCGTGGCCGGCCGGACCACGCCGGTCGCGCCGGCACGACGTCGTGCGAACCGCTCCTGGGGGGAGGACACCGATGACGCTGCTGGCGGCCCGCGGTCGAGTCGGCGCTGGGGGCCTGGCCGTGCTCCTCGGCGCCGCCGCCACCTGGCTGTCGCCGGGCGCGGCCGCGAGCGCCCGTGCGACGCCCGCCGCCCCGACGTTCGCGGTCGGTGCACGCCTCGAGACGTTCGTCGACGCCACCCGTCCGACCCCGGCGAACGGGTCCTTCGCCGGGAGCCCGACTCGCACCCTCCCGACGCTCGTGCTCTACCCGGCGGTGG
>DASZJD010000007.1 GCA_035948415.1 Acidimicrobiia bacterium
GCGCAGGAGCTCGGCGCCCGCCTGCAGCTCCTCACCGGGACCCACGGCAGCCAGGTACGACGCCGCAAACGCGTGGGTGATGGCGTCCTCGTCGGGCGCGAGCGCCTCGATCATGGCGAGGTAGGCCGCGGCCTCCAAGACAGTGGCGATCACCCCCGCGTGCAGCCAGCCCGCGGCATTCAGAGCGTTCGGCGTCACCGTGAAGCCGACGCCCCGGGCCGGCTCGGTCTCGTCGAGCAGGACCACGCCGAGGTCGCGCAGCAGCGGCACGGCGAGGGCGCGATCCGCTCGGCGCCGCAGCACGTCGTTCACGGTCATGACGCGAGGTCTCCAGCCCGTGGCGACGCGCTCCTGACCGAGGGCCGCGCCGACCCGGCAGCGGCCGCCGAGCCTGCCGACGCGCTCGCGTGACGCCGAGGCCCGAGCGCCGCTCCCGTCTTCGAGCCGAGCCACACCGGATCGCGGGACGCCGAGCCGGCAGGCCCGGTCCACCCGCCTCCGAGCCTCGCCGAGCTCGGCGAGGTGCTCGACGATCTCACGCTCAGCCTCCTCACGGGCGGGCTGGCCCGCCGGTCAGCCTCGGGACCGCTCCGAAGCCGGCCGGGCTCCGGTCGGCAACCATAGAGGCCTCGACGACCGACCACCCGAGCCGCCAGCGCTCGCTCGTCGGCGTCCCGATTCCGACCGGGCCCGCGCACACGGGCTCAGCCGAAGCGGTAGCCCTCCCCGCCTCACACCCGTTGCTCGACGCCCGTCCGTCGATGGCCGGCGCGGCGCGCGAGGCGCCGCCGTCGCGACTCCTGCCCGCGCCCCCGGCCGGGCACGGTCGGCTGCCATCAGGTCAGCGTGGCTGCGGCTCGCCGTAGATGAAGTCGTCCATGACGGCCACGTCGTACCGCTTGCTGTCGTTCGGGCCCAGCTTCGAGTTGCCGTACACGATCCGCACCCGGCCGACGATCGCCGAGGGGTACGCCACCCCGAGGAACGAGAGGCCGTTCTTCGACACCGGCACCGGGAACCGGCCGAGCGATCGGCCCTGGACGTCGAAGAACTCGAAGGCCGCGGTCTCCTTGAGCTCGACATCGGTGTAGACGGCGCCGAACCCCCGGACCGCCGCCGGCTGGGTCGTCCCTGGGACGTAGAAGCGCAGGTTGACCACGTTGCTCCCGATCGGCGAGAAGAGGCGCTCGGGGCTGAAGGTCCGGAAGCGGGCGGTATAGGTCGGGTTGATGTCCCCGAAGCGCACGGGGACGCCGGCGGGGTTGCCGAGGCGGGCGCTCACGGCGACGCGGTCGCCCGGGGTCTGCAGCACCGCACCCCGCGCCCTCGGGGCGGTGGCCGCGTTGAAGAAGTCGGGTGGGAGAGCGTTCGGCTCCGCGAACTGATCCGGCACGCTGTCCCAGCTGATCTCGCGCCGTCCCGACGTGTGCCGGTCCGGCCCGCCGCCGTTGTCCGGGCCGAGCAGGCTGCGGTACCGGTCGACCGTCGGGCGGATGTCGCCGGCGCCCGTCACGACGGTCGGTCTCGGCTTCGC
>DASZJD010000008.1 GCA_035948415.1 Acidimicrobiia bacterium
TTGCCGTCGACGAGGAACGGCCCCGGGCTCGGTCGCAGGTCCTCGATCTGGAAGGCGTTCTCGCGGTAGAAGTCGCCGATCGCCTGCGGCCCGGCATAGGTGCCGGTGGCGGTGACGAGCTCGCCGTCGTCGGCGAAGCAGGCCTGGACGGCGTCGGCGTCGTGGGCAGTGATGGCGGCGAAGTAGGCGCGGGCGACGGCGGCCGGGTCGCTCACGGGAGCCCGTAGAAGTCCGCCGCGTTGCCGCCGAGGATCCGGGCCTGCACCGGCTCGGGGAGCGGCTCGATCACCTGCCGCAGCTCCTTGACGGCGCCCGGGAAGGTGGCGTCGTGGTGCGGGTAGTCCGAGCCCCACAGGATCCGCTCCTCCCCGACGAACGGCGCCAGCGCCGGAAGCGTGGGCTCGTCGACCTCGAAGCTCACCCAGCACTGGCGCGCGAAGTACTCGCTCGGCCGGAGCCGCAGCTCCGGGCAGAAGCCGCCGAACCCGTGCACCTGCTCGTCGAGCCGATACAGCCAGTACGGCGCCCAGCCTCCGCCCGCCTCGAGGAAGGCGAAGCGCAGGTCGGGGTGGCGCTCCATCACGCCGAACACGATCAGCTGGGCGCAGGCGAGCATCTGCTCGAAGGCGTGCGACACCGCGTGCAGCAGCAGCGGGTTGAAGGGTCGGTCCATCCCCAGGGTCTGGATCGTGTTCGAAGAGCCCTCGTGGACCCCGATGGCGACCCCGAGCTCCTCGGCGGCCGCCCACACCGGCTCGTACCCGGGGTGCGAGATCGCCCGCCCGAGGCACGGGTTCGGCCGCACGAACGCGGCCGGGAACCCGAGCTCACCGTGGGCGCGCCGCAGCTCCGCCGCCGCCGCCGGCGGGTCCTGGAGCGGCAGCATGGCCGCCCCGTACAGCCGGCGCCGGTCGGCCTCGCAGTAGCCGGCGAGCCAGTCGTTGTACGCCCGGGCCAGGGCCACCGCGGTCGGCGGGTCCTCTACGGCCCAGAAGTTCAACCCCAGCGACGGGTAGAGCACCGCCGCGTCGATGCCCTCGCCGTCCATGTCGGCGAGGCGCACGATGGGATCGAAGCCGCCGGGCTGGGCCTCGTCGTAGGTCCGCGAGTGCTCGAGGTCCTCCATCCGCGACCCGGGGGAGCCGAGGAAGCCGAGGGAGACGGTCACGATCTCCTGCCCGCCGACCGTGACGTGGTCGAGGCCAACCGCGTCCCGCGCCGAGTGCAGGCGCTGGTCGAGCGGGAGCGCGGCGAAGGCCGACAGGGGCTCCAGGACGTGCCCGTCAGCGTCGATGACTCGGCCCATGGGTCCGCATGCTGCGACCGCCGGCCCGACGGGTCAAGCCGGCCGACCGCTGCCGGCGGAACCCGCGGCCTCGCCCCGGCGTTGTAGGAGGGGAGGAGAAGAGATGGGGAACGAAGGAACTGCGCACCTGCACGAGCGCCGGCAGCGCCTCACCGGGCGGCTGCGGCGGCTGGTCCGCGGCCTGGTCTGGCAGCTGCCCGAGCGGGCCTACCCGAGCGAGCACCCCTGGAGCCGACACCACGGCGGGACGCCGGTCGGCTGACCGGCGGTCGGTCACGCCGGCGCGCCGGGCCGGTGCCCTAGGTTCGACCCGAGGGAGGAACCATGGGCGATCGGCTCGCCGGGCGGGTCGCGATCATCACGGGCGCCGGCATGGGCATCGGGCGCGGCATCGCCCGCCGCTACGCGCGCGAGGGATGCCGCGTCGTCGTCGCCGAGGTCCAGGCCGAGCACGGACGGCGGGCCGCGGCGGACATCGTCGAGCAGCTCGGCGGCCAGGCTCGCTTCGCCGAGGTCGACGTGGGCCACCAGCGCGACGTGCGGCAGATGGTGGCCGACACCGTGGCGACCGAGGGACGCATCGACATCCTCGTGAACAACGCCCAGGGGTACACGCCCCTCGTCCCGCTCGAGGAGAAGACCGACGACATGATGGCCCGCTCCTTGGACACCGGGCTGTGGGCGACGTTCTGGTCGATGCAGGCGGCCTTCCCCCACATGCGCGAGAAGCGGTTCGGTCGCATCATCAACTTCTGCTCGCTGAACGGTGTGACCGGGGCCTGGTACTCGGTGGACTACAACGCGGCCAAGGAGGGCATCCGCGGGCTCACGCGGAGCGCGGCACGCGAGTGGGGTCAGCACAACATCACCGTGAACGCGATCGCGCCCGGAGCCGCCTCCGAGGGCTACCGGGCCTGGGCCGATCGGAACCCCGAGCAGGCGCGCGCGGCCGAGTCGACGGTCCCGCTGCGACGCGTCGGCGATCCCGAGGAGGACCTCGGCGGCGTCGCCCTCTTCTTCGCCAGCGACGACGGCGCGTACATCACCGGCCATACCCTCTTCGCCGACGGTGGTGCGCACATGGGGGCGGGTTGGCAGCCGCCACGGTCGACGACACCCGATGGCCTCGGCCACTTCGTCGCTGACGGGACGTCATGATGCGCCGCGATCGCCGCGGGCAGACGCCGACGGCCGCGGTGCTCCGGAATAGCCGCGCACGGCCGTCGGTTCTCTGACCATCGTGCACGCGATCACCGTCTCCGAGTTCGGACCGCCCTCGGTGTTGACGCCCGCCGAGCTCCCCACCCCGCAGCCCGGTCCCGGGCAGTTCCTCGTCGAGGTGACGGGGGCCGGCGTCGGTCCGTGGGACGCCAAGATCCGACAGGGGCAGTTCGGAGCGCGGACCTTCCCCTACGTGCCTGGCGCCGAGCTGTCGGGCCTCATCGTCGGCGTCGGTGAGGGCGCAGGCCCGTTCGCGTCCGGAGCGGCGGTGTTCGGCCAGCCCGGCATGACCGGCGCGTACGCCGAGTACGCCGTCGTCGACGCGGACGCGGTGGCAGCCGCGCCGACCGGGCTCGACCTGGCCGCGGCCGGCGGGATGCCGGTGGGCGCGGTGACCGCGCTCGAGGGCATCGACGACCACCTCCGACTCGGGCCCGGCGAGACCGTCCTCGTCGCCGGCGCCGCGGGTGGCGTCGGCAGCTTCGTGGTCCAGATCGCCCGCGCTCGCGGCGCACGCGTCGTCGCCACCGCGAGCCCCGCCAACCACCAGTACCTCGCCGGCCTCGGCGCCGACCGCGTCCTCGACTACCACGGCGACTGGGTGTCGGAGGCCGCCGGTGTCGACGCCGCCTTCGACTGCGTCGGCGGCGCGACTTGGACCGGGTGCGTCGAGGCCGTCCGCGCCGGTGGTCGGGCCGTGACCATCGCGGCGTCGCCCGACCAGGCTCGTCGCGACGACGTCACCGTCAGCGGCTCCTCGAACACGGTCACCCGCGCCCGGCTCGAGGACGCCGCCGGCCTGGTGGCGAGCGGGCAGGTCCGGGTCGAGGTCAGCGCCCGGCTGCCGCTCGACGAGGCGGCC
>DASZJD010000009.1 GCA_035948415.1 Acidimicrobiia bacterium
CTCCCGGACGATCTTCGCCATGGCGGCGATGTCGTCGGGCGACGCCGGCTCGTTGTGCGCGCCCCGGTCGCCCATGACGTAGCCGCGGACGGCGCCGTGGGGGACCTGGGTGGCGACGTCGAGGGCCAGCGGCTGGGCGTCCAGGAAGTCGAGGAACTCGGGGAACGTCTCCCAGCCCCAGCGCATGCCGGCCGCCAGCGCCGTCCCCGGGATGTCCTCGACGCCCTCCATGAGCCCGATGAGCCAGTCGCGGCGCGCCGGGCGCGCCGGCGCGAAGCCCACCCCGCAGTTGCCCATGACGATCGTCGTCACCCCGTGCCACGACGAGGGGGCGAGCGTGGGATCCCACGTCACCTGGCCGTCGTAGTGGGTGTGGACGTCGACGAAGCCGGGGGTGACGACGCAGCCGGTGGCGTCGAGCACGGCGGCGGCCTCGGCGTCGACCCGGCCGACGGCGGTGATGCGGCCGTCGTCGACGGCCACGTCCCCCGGTCGCGGCGCCCCGCCGGTGCCGTCCACGATCGTGCCTCCGCGGACCACCAGGTCGTGCATCGCTCTCCCCGCGTCGTGGACGGCCGTCCGGCCAGATCGTAACGTGTTCCAGTCTGGCCCGGCTGGGCCGACCGAGGAGGACGCTGTGAGTGCAACGACGCTGACCGACGTCGATCTCGCCAACCTCGACACGTTCGTGGCCGGCGTCCCGCACGACATGTTCGACCTGCTCCGCCGCGACGCGCCCGCCTACTTCCACCCGGAGCCCGACGGCCCCGGGTTCTGGTGCGTCGTGCGCTACCCCGACCTCCAGCAGCTGAGCCACGACTGGTCGGACTACTCGAGCGAGTCGGGCATCACGCTCTTCGAGGTCGACGACGAGCAGCTCGAGCAGCAGCGGATGATGATGCTGATGATGGACCCGCCGCGGCACACGAAGCTGCGGCTGCTCGTGAACAAGGGCTTCACGCCCCGCGTCGTCGGCCGGCTCCACGACCGGATCCGGGAGGTGGCGGTCGACATCATCGAGCGCGTGGCGCCCCGCGGCGAGAGCGACTTCGTCGTCGACGTCGCCGCCGAGCTGCCCCTCCAGGTCATCGCCGAGATGATGGGCGTCCCGCAGGCGGACCGTCACAAGGTGTTCGAGTGGAGCAACCGGCTCATCGGCTCCGAGGACCCGGAGTACGCGGTGACCGCCGAGGACGCCATGGGCGCGGCGACCGAGATGTTCTCGTACGCCAACGACCTCGCGACCGACAAGCGCGCCCACCCGAGCGACGACATCGTGAGCACCCTGCTCGCCGCCGAGGTGGAGGGCGAGCGCCTCACCGACCTCGAGTTCGACCTCTTCTTCGAGCTGCTCGCGGTGGCCGGGAACGAGACGACGCGCAACCTGATCTCGCACGGCATGCTGGCGCTCGTCGAGCACCCGGACCAGCGCCAGCTGCTCCTCCACGACCGGTCGCTGCTGCCGTCGGCGGTCGACGAGATGCTCCGCTACGCGTCGCCGGTCATGTACATGCGCCGGACGGCCCGGCGCGACCTCGAGCTGCACGGCGAGACGATCCGGGCCGGCGACAAGGTCGCGCTGTGGTACATCGCCGCCAACCACGACCCGGCCGTGTTCGAGGACCCCCACCGCTTCGACGTCCGGCGCCAGCCCAACGAGTACCTGGCCTTCGGCGGCGGGGGCCCGCACTTCTGCCTCGGCGCCCACCTCGCCAAGCTGGAGATCACGGTGATGTTCGAGGAGCTGCTGGCGCGGCTGCCCGACATCGAGCTCGCCGGGCCGGTCGAGCGGCTCCGCTCGAACTTCATCAACGGCATCAAGCACATGCCGGTCACGTTCTCGCCCGCGGGGTAGCGGCCGTCGACGGCGCTCGGACGACGCCCGCGTGGGTGCTCCCGGACCGGGCGTCGGGCCGCTGACCGACCCGCCCGGCCTCGACCGCGACCGCGTCACGGCGTGGCTGCGCGACCGCGTCGACGCGGCGCCGCCGCTGCGCTTCTCGCTCGTGCCGGCGGGCGGCTCGAACCTCACCTACCGCGTGGACGACGCCGCCGGGCACCGGTGGGCCCTGCGCCGTCCCCCGGTGGCCGCCGTGCTCGAGACCGCGCACGACGTCACCCGAGAGTGGCGGATCCTCGAGGCGCTCGGGCGGCACACCGACGTGCCGGTGCCGCCGACGGTCGCCTACTGCGGCGACGCCGACGTGACCGGCGCGCCCTTCTACCTGATGCGCTTCGTGGACGGGCGGGTCCTCCGCACCGAGGCCGACGCGTCGACGCTGACGCCGGGCGCGGCCGAGACTGCCACCGACTCGCTCGTCGACGCGCAGGTCGCGCTCCACGCCGTCGACCCGGACGCCGTCGGCCTCGGCGACCTGACCCGCCACCGCCACGACTACGTCGCCCGACAGCTCCACCGGTGGCGGGCCCAGGTCGAGCGGGCGAAGGTCCGCGAGCTGCCGCGCCTCGACGACCTCCACGATCGGCTGGCGGCGACGGTCCCGCCGGCGGCGGGCCCCCCGTCCCTCGTCCACGGCGACTACCGCTTCGACAACACCATCCTCGGGGACGACCACCGGATCGTCGCCGTCCTCGACTGGGAGCTGGGCACGATCGGCGACCCCGTGGCCGACTGCTGCTGGAGCCTCCTGTACTGGGTCGACCCCGGGGACCCGGCGCCGTTCCTCCCCGCCGCGCCGACGCTGGCGCCGGCCCTCCCCCGCCGCGCCGAGGTGGCGCGCCGCTACGCCGCCCGCTCCGGGCGCGACCTCGACGCGCTCCCGTGGTTCACGGTGTTCGGGTACTGGAAGATGGCCTGCATCGTCGAGGGCGTCTACACCCGACGCCGCCGGGGCAGTCGGGGCGGCGCCGCCAGCCAGGACCTGGCCTCGATCGCGGACCGGGTCGTCGCGCTGCTCGACCGTGCCACCGAACTGGCGTCTGGCGTCTGTTAGACCGGTCGCGACGCCGCCGCACCGGGGAGCACCGTGGACCGCAGGTCAGTCATCGTGGCCGGTGTGCTGGCGGGCGTGCTCGCCGCCGCGCTCGGCGTCGGCATCGCCCTGAGCAGCGGCGGCGGCGGGCAGTCGGTCCGGACGCCCTCCGGCTCTGCGACCACCACGTCCTCGGCGAGCGTCGCCACGACCACGACGACGGCCACGACCACGACGATCGTCCCGCCGAAGACGGTCCCCACCCTCCCCCCGCCCACGGTGGTGATCCAGCCCGGGTCGTCGACGACCGCGGCGCCGACCACCCCGACGACCGTCCCCGGCGGCAGCGACATCGGGATCACCGCCCGCGAGGTCCGCGTGGCCGTCATCGCCGACGACATCGCGGTGGCCCGCGGGGTCCAGGCCTGGGCGCAGGCCGTCAACCAGGCCGGCGGGCTGGCGGGGCGGAGCCTGCGGGTCGAGGTGCGGCTGGTCACGAGCCCGGCCGGCTACGCCGCCGCCGTCACCGCCGCGTGCGCCACCGACTTCGCCGTCGTCGGGTCGAGCTCCCAGTTCGACGGCCAGAGCGACGCGCTGTCGTGCGGCGTCCCGGAGCTCGCCACCCGCATCTTCGACGTCGCCCACCGCAGCCGCCCGAACGCGTACGCGGCCATTCCCGCCGTGGCCGGGCTGGAGCGGGTCGGCGCGTTCAAGCGGATCCTCGCCACGACGAAGGGCTGCTGCCGGCAGTCCGTGCTCGTCCCCGCCACCGAGCCGGGCCGCGCCGCGACGCAGCAGTCGCTGCGGGCGGCGGTCGAGGTCGGCTTCACGACCGCAGGGACGCCCGACGTCGGGCCGGGCGCCGACTACGCCGGCCTCGTGCGCGACCTCGTCGCCCAGCAGGCGACGTTCGCCCGCAGCGGCCTCGGCGCCGGCTCGACGGTCCAGCTGCGCCAGGCCGCGGCCGCGAACCCGGGCTCGCGGATCGTGAAGGCCTGGTACTGCGACGCCAGCTGCGACGACCCGAGCTTCCTCGCCGCCGGCGGCGCCGCGGTCGAGGGCCAGCTCGTCGACGTGGGCCTGAACCCACTCCTCGACCAGCACCGCATCCCGACGATGGCGGCCTACGTCCGGGCGGCGAAGCGCCTCGGGACGCCGACCACGCTCGCCGGCCTCGAGTCCTACAGCGCCGGCCTGCTCTTCGAGCGGGTGGCCCGACAGGTCGTCGCCGCCAACGGCACCAACGGCCTGACCCGGGTCCGGCTCCTCGGTGCCGTCGCCGGCGTGCACGACTTCGATGCCGGCGGGATCCTCGGCATCACCGACGTCGCCGGCCGCCAGCCGACGGGCTGCTTCGCGCTGCTGCGGGTCCACAATGGCCACTTCGTGCGCTCGTTCCCCGTCGAGCCCGCCGGGCTCGACTGCGGGACCCAGAACCTGCGCACGGTCCCGACGGGAGGCTGATGGCACCGTTTCGATACGACGACCAGCGGGTCGTGATCTCCGGCGCGTCCTCGGGGATGGGGGCGGCGACGGCCGCCATGCTCGTCGACGCCGGCGCCGAGGTGTACGCCCTCGACGTCCGCGAGGTGACGGTCCCGGTCGCCAAGGCCTTCGAGACCGACGTCGGCGACGCGGCCGCGGTCGACCGGGCGCTCGCCGCCATCGGCCCGCCGGTCCACAAGCTCTTCAACGTGGCCGGCGTGCCGCAGACGCACCCGCCCGAGCGGGTGTTCGCGGTGAACTTCCTCGGCTTGCGCCACCTCACCGAGCAGGCGGTGGCGCTGATGCCCGAGGGCGGCGCGGTGGCGAGCGTGGCGTCGCTGGCGGGCATGGGATGGTCGGAGCACCTCGCCGCGATCAACGAGGTCCTTGACCTGCCGGACCTCGATGCCGGCCGCGACTGGGCCGCCGCCCACCTCGCCGGCCTCGGTGACCCGTACTTCTTCTCGAAGGAGTGCGTGATCGTGTACACGTTCCGCGAGGCGCCCCGGCTCAACCGGACGCGCGACATCCGCATCAACTGCGTGAGCCCCGGTCCCGTCGACTCGCCGATGATGGTGGACTTCCGCGCCGCGCTGTCGTCGGCGACCATCGACTGGACCGCGACGCAGGCGAACGGGCGGCTGGGCCGGCCGGAGGAGATGGCGCCGCCGCTCCTCTTCCTGAACAGCGACGAGGCCAGCTACGTGAGCGGCCACAACCTGCTCGTCGACGCCGGCTTCACGGCCGCGATGACGACGGGCCAGGTCGACTTCGCGACCCTGCCCTCGACCTGAGCCGCGGTCAGCGGGGACGCCGGCGGCTGGACCGGGACAGCCCGGGCGGCCGCCACGGGTCGCCGTCGCCAATGTCGGTCCCGGGCGGGACCACGGCGTCGATGGCGTCGAGCGTCGACTCGTCGAGCCGGAGGTCGTGACCGGCCAGGGCGTCCTCGAGCTGGTCCATCGTGCGGGGTCCGATGATCGCCGAGGTGACGGCCGGATGCTCGAGCACGAAGGCGTGCGCGAGGTGGGTGAGCGACACCCCCGCGTCGGCGGCGACGGCGCGGACCTGCTCGACGACGTCGAGCCGCTGCTCGTGGGCCTGGCGCTGCCGCTCGTCGTCGAGGCGGCCGGCGCCGAACCCGCGGGCGAGGCGCGAGCCCTCCGGCGGTGGCTGCCCCCGCCGGTAGCGGCCGGTCAGCAGCCCGCCGGCGAGCGGGCTCCACGGGATGACGCCGATGCCGTAGCGGGCGCAGGTGGGCAGGACCGCCCGCTCGATGCCGCGCCGGAGCACCGAGTACGGCGGCTGCTCGCACACGAACCGCTCCCGTCCCCGTCGCTCGGCCGCCCACTGGGCCTCGACGACGTACTCGGCCGGGAACGTCGAGTGGCCGAGGTAGCGGACCTTGCCCTGGTGGACGAGGTCGCTGAGCGCGCCGAGGGTGTCGTCGATGTCGGTGGCGTCGTCGGGGCGGTGGATCTGGTACAGGTCGAGGTAGTCGGTGTCGAGGCGCTCGAGGCTGCGCTCGACCTCCTGGAGGATCCACCGCCGCGAGCCGCCGCGGCGGTTCGGTTCGGCCCCCATCGGGGCGAAGAACTTCGTGGCCAGGACGACGTCGTCGCGCCGACCCTTCAGGGCCCGCCCCACGATCTCCTCCGACTCCCCGGCCGAGTACACGTCGGCGGTGTCGACGAAGTTGACGCCGGCGTCCAGGGCGCGGTGGATGATGCGCACGCAGTCGTCGTGGTCGGGGTTCCCCCACGCCCCGAACATCATCGCCCCGAGGCAGTAGGAGCTGACCTGCACCCCCGTCCGACCGAGCGTCCGCAGCTCCATCCGCCCACCTTAGGGTGGGCGGCGATCCGACGGCAGCCCGTGCCGTCGGCTACGGCGCCGGCTGCTGGCCCCAGTACGGGGCGCGCAGCTTGAACTTCTGGAGCTTGCCGGTCGCGGTTCGGGCCAGCTCGGTCCGGAACTCGATCGACGTCGGGCACTTGTAGTGCGCGAGACGGTCGCGGCAGTGCTCGATCAGCTCGGGCTCGGTGACCGACGAGCCGTCGGCGAGCACGACGAGGGCCTTGACGGTCTCGCCCCACCGCTCGTCGGGGACGCCGATGACCGCGACCTCGGCGACGGCGGCGTGGGAGAACACGCAGTCCTCCACCTCGATCGAGGAGACGTTCTCGCCGCCGGTGATGATGACGTCCTTCTTCCGGTCCGAGATGACGAGGTACTCGTCGTCGTCGATCGATCCCCCGTCACCGGTGTGGAACCATCCGTCGTCGAGGGCGCGCGCGGACTCCTCGGGCTGGTTCCAGTAGCCGTCCATGACCACGTTGCCGCGGGCCAGGACCTCGCCCTCGTCATCGACGCGGAGCCGGACGCCGATCGTCGGCGCGCCGGCGCGCGCCAGCCGGGCGGCTCGGTCGGGCGGGCTCAGGTCGTCCTCCTCGGCCCGCCGCCGGTTCATGGTCAGCAGCGGCGCGGTCTCGGTCAGGCCGTAGATCTGGACGAACTCCCAACCGAGCTCGGTCTCGATCCGCTCGATGGTCCGGGTCGGCGGGGGCGCGCCGGCGACGGTGACCCGCACCCGGCCCCGGCCGGGGACGTCGCCGGGCCAGGCCCGGGCCGCGTCGAGCACCGTGTTCACGACCGTGGGGGCGCCGTTCAGCAGGGTGACGCCGTGCTGGTCGATGCGGCGGAGGATCTCGGCGCCGTCGACCTTGCGGAGCACGACGTGGCGGGCGCCCATCCCGGTCACCGCGTACGGCATGCCCCACCCGTTGCAGTGGAACATCGGGAGCGTGTGGAGGTACACGTCGCGGTCGCTGACGCCCAGGTGCCACCCGAAGACCACCGCGTTCACCCACACGTTGCGGTGCGTGAGCTGCACGCCCTTCGGACGGGCGGTGGTGCCGCTGGTGTAGTTGATCGTGGCGGTGGCGTCCTCGTCGGCGTCCCAGGGCCGCGGCTCCACGTCATGGCGGTAGAGGACCTCGTCGCTGTCGGCGCCGAGCACGAACCGGTGCCGGGTCGGCACGCCCCGGAGCGCGTCGTCGAGCTCGGGGTCGACGAGCAGGGCGGTCGCGCCGGAGTGCTCGACGATGTAGGCGATCTCGTCGGCGTTGAGCCGGAAGTTGATCGGGACCAGGATGCGACCCCACCCGCTGACCCCGAACAGGGCCACCAGCAGCCGGGCCGCGTTCTGCGACACGATCGCGACGCGCTCGCCGAACCCGATGCCGAGCGCGTCGAGGGCGGCGGCCTGCGCGCTCGCGAGCCGACCCGCCTCGCCGTACGTCAGCGGGCCGAGCGGGCGGGCGGGCTGGTCGGGCTCGTCGACGATCCCGCAGCGATCGCCGTACACGAGGGCAGCCCGATCGAGGAAGTCCCGGACCGTCAGCGGCACCCGCATCGCGCACCCCCAGTCGGTCGACCGCGCGCGGCGGATCGCCTCGGGGACGACCCGCCTCGAGGGACGGTAGTCGGTAAGGTCGGCGAGCCGAGCGGGGCGAGCGGAGGCGTGATGCGGACCGGTTGGGGGGCCGTCCTCGCGACGGCGACGCTGCTGGCGGCGGGAACGCCTGCCGTCGCGCGCGCCGCCGCGCCGACGAGCCGGCCCGGCGTCATCCAGGTCCCGGGCGGCGCGCCGACCGTCCAACGCGCCGTCGACGCGGCCAAGCCCGGCACGCTGATCCTCCTCGCGCCCGGCGTGTACCACGAGGCGGTCACGGTCGGGCGCGCCCATCGCGACATCGTGATCCGAGGCGAGGACCGAGCCCGGACGGTCGTCGACTGTGGCTTCGCCGCCGACCTCAACCACCGCGACGGCTTCAAGGTCCTCGCCGACGGCGTCGCGATCGAGAACCTGACCGCGCAGAACTGCACCGGCAACGGGTTCCTCTGGCAGGGCGTCCGGGGCTACCGGGGCTCGTACCTGACCGCGATCCGCAACGGCGACTACGGGGTCTACGCCTTCGCCTCGACCCGCGGCGTGTGGGACCACGACTTCGCCATGGGGAGCCCCGACGCCGGCTTTTACATCGGCCAGTGCTACCCGTGCCACGCCGTCATCACCGACGTCGACTCCGAGTGGAACGGGCTCGGCTACTCCGGGACCAACTCGGGCGGGGACCTGCTCATCGTCCGGTCCCGCTTCCACGACAACCGGTCCGGCGTCGTGCCGAACAGCGGGAGCGGGGAGGCGAACCCGCCGGAGCGGGCCACGACGATCGTCGGGAACGCCGTCTACTCGAACAGCAACCGCGCCACCGCGGCCATCGACATCGCCGCGGTGGCGACCGGCACGGGCATCCTCCTCGCCGGGGGGGACGACAACCTCGTGGAGCGGAACCTCGTCTACCACCACGACCTCGCGGGGATCTCGGTCGTCCCGCTCCCCGAGCAGGTCCTCCAGCCCGGCCCGAAGGCCCAGAACTTCGACGCTCACCGCAACCGCGTGATCGGCAACGTGGTCCGCACCAGCAACTTCGACCTGGTCCTGGTGAGCACGATCAACTCGGCCACCGACGCGGGCGCCAACTGCTTCTCCGCCAACGCGCACGCGACGAGCATCCCGAGCGACCTCGAGCAGGTGGCCCCGTGCGCCGGGCCGGCCTCGGGCCGGTTCCAGACCGACCTCGGCCGGTTCGCGGCGCTGCTCAGCTCGTCGACCGCGACCCCGCCCGACTTCCGGGCCGTGTCGCTGCCGTCCCCCCCGCTCCTGCCGAACCTCCCGAACCCGCGCCACGCGCCCGTCCGTCCCGCGACGAACGAGCCGTCGCTGCGCGTGGCGCTCAGCCAGGTGGCCGTCCCGGCGCCACCGACACCCGGGTAGGCCGGCCCGCGGCCGAGCCAGTGGCCGCGAGTCAGGCGACGGAGGCGAAGAAGGCGCGCAGGTCGTCGACGAAGAGGTCGGGGACCTCCATCGCCGCGAAGTGGCCGCCGCGGGGCAGCTCGGCCCAGCGCGTCACCCGGTATCGACGCTCGACCCACGCCCGCGGCGGACGCGTGACCTCGCCGGGATACAGCGCGATTCCGGTCGGGACCTCCACCCGGGCCTGCGGGAGCGCCGCCCGTCCCGCCTGGCGCATCTCCCAATACAGGCGGGTCGACGAGGTGGCGGTGCGGGTGACCCAGTAGAGCGTCACGTTGTCGAGCAGCCGGTCGGCGGAGAACGAGGCCAGGACGTCGTCGCCGTCCGACCAGCCCCGGAACTTCTCGACGATCCACGCGCAGAGGCCGACGGGCGAGTCCTCGAGCCCGTAGCCGAGCGACTGGGGCCGGGTGCCCTGGATCTCCTGGTAGCCGGCGCCGTCGCGCCGCCACTCGGCGAGCGCGGCGAGCGCCCGCTCCTCCTCGGCGGTCGGGGCCGGGCCCTCCGCGGGCCGGGGCGCGACCACGAAGTTGAGGTGGAGGCCGGCCACCCGCGCCGGCGCCAGGTCGGCCACGTTGGCGGTGACCAGCGAGCCCCAGTCGCCGCCCTAGGCGCCGTAGCGGTCGTAGCCGAGCGCCGCCATCAGCTCGACGAACGCGGCTGCGATGCGGCGCGGGTGCCACCCGCGCTCGCGGGTCGGGCCGGAGAAGCCGTAGCCGGGCAGCGACGGGGCCACGACGTGGAACGTCTCGGTCAGCGCCGGGAGCGCGTCGAGGAACTCGACGACCGAGCCGGGCCAGCCGTGGACGAGGAGCAGCGGCAGCGCGTCGGGTGACGAGGATCGGGCGTGCACGGCGTGGATCGGCTGCCCGTCGATCGACGCCCGCACGTGGTCGTACCGGTTCAGCTCCGCCTCGAGGCGGCTCCAGTCGTAGCCGTCGCGCCAGTAGCTGACGAGCTCGGTGAGGAAGCCGAGCTCGGTGCCCTGGTCCCAGCCGATGCCCGAGACCTGGTTGGGCAGCCGGGCCCGGGCCAGCCGCCCGCGCAGGTCGGCGAGGGTCTCGTCCGCGACCGCGACCCGGAACGGCTCCACGGCGAGGGGCATCAGTCGAACTGCGCCGTCGGTGGCATGCTCCGGGCGAGGAGCGCGTCGTACCGCGCGCGGACGAGCGGCTCGTAGCCGTCGGTGGTGGGGATCCAGAACTGGCCGGCGCGAACGGCGTCGAAGACGATGGCCGCGACCTCGTCGGGGTGCCGACCCCCGCTGCTCGTCTGCTCCTTGAGGACCTGGGCCACGAAGTAGTGGTCGGCGGCGGTGACCTCGCTCGGCGGCTCGTCCGGCCGGTTCCGCGTCGAGTCGGCGATCCGGGTGTCGACGAGGCCGGGGACGAGGCACGACACCCCGATCGAGGCGCCCTGCGCCCGCAGATCGTGCGCGAGGCACTCGGTGAGGGCGGCGGCGGCGAACTTCGACACGACGTACGGGCCGCTGTACGCGACGCTGATGAGCCCCGCCATGGACGCCGTGTTCACGATGTGGGCGTCGGCGTCCTGCTCGAGCATGCGGGGCACGAAGGCGCGGATGCCGTGCAGGATCCCCCACACGTTGACGCCCATGACCCAGTCCCAGTCGGCTTGGGTCCGCTGCCACACCACGCCGGCCTGGAACACGCCGGCGTTGTTGCAGAGCAGGTGGACGGCGCCGAAGCGCTCGTACGCGGCGTCGGCGAGTCCCCGTACGTCGGACTCGCGGCTGACGTCGGCGCGGATCCCGATCGCCGCCGCGCCGAGGCCGGCGACCTCGGCCACCGCGGCCTCGAGCGCGGGGCCCTCGACGTCGGCGAGCACGACACGCATCCCCTCCCGCGCGGCGTGCCGGGCGAGGCCGAGTCCGATGCCGCTCGCCGCCCCGGTCACGACCGCGACGCGCCCGTCGAACCGGTCCATTCAGCGCCGCGGGCGGAAGCACGCCCGGACGTCGTCCACGAACAGCTGGGGCTCCTCCATGGCCGCGAAGTGCCCGCCCCGGGGCATGTCGGCGAAGTGGACGAGGTTGTACTGCCGCTCGGCCCAGCGCCGGGAGCTCGAGATGAGCTCCTTCGGGTAGCGGGCGTACCCGGTCGGCGTCTCCACCCGAGCGCCGAAGGGCAGGGCCCCCGATCGCAGGGCCCGGTCGAACTCGGCGTAGAACCGCACCGACGAGGTCGGGGTCCCGGTGACCCAGTACAGCATGACGTTGTCGAGCAGCTGGTCCTTCGTGAACGACCGCTCGATGTCGCCGTCACAGTCGGACCAGGCTCGGAACTTCTCCACGATCCAGGCGCAGAGGCCGGCCGGCGAATCTTCGAGGGCGAAGCCGAGCGTGTGCGGCCGCGTCGACTGGATCCGGAAGTAGCCGCCCTCGCCGTCCATCATCCGGGCGAGCCCGTCGAGCCCGGCCTGCTCGTCCGGGGTGTACGTGGCGGGGTCGGTGTCGCCGGGGTCGGGGAAGAGCATGTTGAGGTGGATGCCCGCCACGTGGCCCGGGTCCGCCAGCGCGAGCTGGCTCGTCACGAAGGCGCCCCAGTCGCCGCCCTGGGCGACGTACCGGTCGTAGCCGAGGCGCGCCATGAGCTCCGACCACGCACGGGCCACGCGGGCCGGGTGCCAGCCGCGCTCGTGCGTGGGTCCCGAGAAGGCGTAGCCCGGCAGCGACGGGGCGACGACGTGGAAGGCGTCGGCCGGGTCGGCGCCGTGGCCGGCGGGGTCGTGCAGCGGGCCGAGCACGTCGAGGAACTCGACGACGGAGCCGGGCCAGCCGTGGGTGATGAGGAGCGGGAGGGCGTCCGCGGCCGGCGACCGGGCGTGGACGAAGTGGATGCGCTGGCCGTCGATCTCGGTGGTCGCGTGCGGCAGCTCGTTGAGGCGTGCCTCGCGCGCCCGCCAGTCGTACCCGTGACGCCAGTAGGCCACCAGGTCCCGGAGGTAGACGTCGTCGGTGCCGTAGTCCCACCCCGCGTCAGGGATCGGCGCCGGGTAGCGCGTGTGCTCGAGTCGACGACCGAGGTCCTCGAGCACGGCGTCGGGGACCTGCACCCGGAACTCGTCGACGCTCGCCACGTCAGAGGCGGAGGGCGAAGCCGTCGCGGATCGGCTCGCGCTCGTCGAAGTAGGGCTTGAGGGCGGCGTCGACCTGCTCCGGTGTCCAGCGGTCCTCGACGCGGAACTGCCGGGCGATGGTCGGTCCCGCGAGGACGTTGATCTGGCGGCCCCAGACGACGAACACCTGCCCCGACACCCGGGCTGCGTCGGGGGACGCGAGGTACGCCACGAGCGGCGACACGTTCTCGGGTGCGAACACCTCGAAGTCCCCCTCGGTGACGTCGAAGCCGCCGAGGGGCTCGGTCATCTGGGTGAGCGCGCGGGGGGCGATGGCGTTGGCGGTGACGCCGTGCCGGGCCATCCCGTTGGCAGTGCTGAGCGTGAGCTGGATGATCCCGCCCTTGGCCGCTGCGTAGTTCGGCTGGCCGGCGCTGCCGACCAGGCCGGCCTCCGAGGTCGTGTTCACGATCCGGCCGTAGACGGGGCCGCCTGATTCCTTCGACTGGGCCCGCCAGTGCTCCACCGCGTGGCGGGTCGGACAGAAGTGGCCCTTCAGGTGGACGCGGATCACCGCGTCCCACTCGTCCTCGCTCATGTTGAAGATCATGCGGTCGCGCAGGATCCCGGCGTTGTTGACGAGGACGTCGAGGCTCCCCCAGGTGTCGATGGCGAGCCGCACGAGCTTGCCGCTGTCGTCCCAGCTCGACACGTCGCCGGCGTGGGCGAGTGCGGCACCGCCGCTCGCCTCGATCTCCGCCGCGACCTCCTCGGCGGGGTTGTCGCTCCCGGGCGGCGCGTAGTCGTTCACGACGACGCGGGCTCCCTCCGCGGCCAGCGCGAGCGCGTGGGACCGTCCGAGGCCCCGTCCGGCCCCGGTGACGATCGCGACCCTTCCGTCCAGCATCCTCGGCATGCGCGGCTGACCTCCTGTGCCGTCGCGGCCGCGGGACTCTAACGCCCCGGTCGCCTCGGCGACCCGGGCGCGCGCCGCGCCGGCCGGTGGTACCGACGCGGGCGAAGGCGTCGAGGAGTCGGGCGACGCCGCGCTCTAACGTTCTCGGTCGTGACTCGGCGCGTCGCCCTCGTGACCGGTGCGAGCCGCGGCATCGGCAAGGCCACGGCGCTGGCCCTCGCCGATCACGGCCTCGACGTCGCGGTGACCGCCCGCACCGTCCGGGAAGGCGAGGGCGTGGACGACTCGGACACGGCCGGCCGGTCGGTGCCCGGCAGCCTCGAGACGACGGCCGCGCTCGTCGAGGCCCGGGATGTCCGTGCCCTCCCCGTCCCGATGGACCTCCTCGACCGGTCGTCGCTCGCCGCCGCGGTCGACCGCACGCTCGAGGGCCTGGGGCGGATCGACGTGCTCGTGAACAACGCCGTCCACACCGGCCCGGGGAGCATGCTGCGCGTCGAGGACACGACCGTCGAGATGCTGGAGACGAAGCTGGCGGCCAACGTCGTGAGCCAGTTCGTGCTCGTGCGGACGGTGCTGCCGCACATGCTGGAGCGGGGCGACGGGACGATCGTGGACGTCACGTCGACCGTGGCGATCAGCGACCCGGCGGCACCGGCGGGCGAGGGCGGATGGGGCGCCGCGTACGCGATGTCGAAGGGCGCCTTCCATCGGCTCGTCGGCATCCTGGCCGTCGAGTACCCGCAGCTGCGGTTCCACAACGTTGACCCGGGCTACGTCGTCACCGAGCGCATGGAGGCCAACGCCCGCGCCCTCGGCCTCGAGGGGGTCTATCCGGGTGCCCCGCCGTCGGTGCCGGCGAGCGTCATCGCGTGGCTGGCGACGGCGCCGGAGGCCGCCGAGCTGTCGGGCCAGACCATCTCGGCCCAGCGGTTCGCGAAGGAGCGCGGCCTCCATCCGCCGTGGTGGCGGCGATAGCCGCGCCAGCGATGGGCCTCGCCGACGGTGGCAGCTGATCTCGGGAGTCGCGACGACGCCCGGGCGACGGTCCTCGGAGATCTCGGCGTACCCCCTCCTGGGCCCGAGGGGGCCGAGCCAACGTTCGAGCGCCGTCGCGAGGGACGGTCGCGCGATGGGTCACGAGTCGGGGACGGTGGGTCGACCCGCTCGGGGGTGCCGATCCTCCTCGCTCAGCTCGTGACGGCGCGCGTCGGGAGGCCCAGCGCGGCCTGCAGTCTCGTGACCGAGGCTCCGAGGACCGCCGGCAGCGTCACGGTGATCGGGCTGGTGTCGTTCTCAAAGTCGAAGGTGTCGAGCGCGCGCCCGACGCGGACGATGACGAGCTTCACGTACAGCGACTGCGAGATGCCCCGAGCTGTGAACGTGACGGTGAGCGCAATCGCCGTCTGGTCGTCGCCGGCCGTGACACCTGAGCTCGCGGGCTCGGAGACGACGGCGAGGTGCTGGACCGACGAGGACAGGCCTTTCTTCGCGAGTTCGGCTCCGATCGCGTTTTTGAGGAGCTGCTGCAGGCAGTTGCTCAACGCGGTGCCCTTCGCCGCCGTGAACGGCTTGAGGGCGTGCGCGACGTCCGGGTAGACGACGACGCCGTTGTCGACGGTCACCCTCCCATCCGTGAAATCGGACCGCGAGTCAGCGTGGGTCCCGGTCTTGCTGTTCGCCAGCAGCACCTCGAATTGCCGGCAGACCGGGATCTTCGAGAAGATGCTGCTCGGAAAGGAGCTGCTCGGGCTCCGCGGCTTCGGTGCCCAGCCGTTCGGAAAGTCTTGGAGCGTCAGGACGCCTGCCTGCGCGACGCCCTTGTCCGGGTTCGAGGCCGCCGACGCCGCTCCCCCGGTGATCGCGAGGCCCGCGACCAGCGACACCCAGACCGCCATCGCTCCGGTTCGTCGCATCCGCCCCCCACTTCCCACACGGTGACCAGCTGCCACTTCGTTCTCGATGATCGGCGCGTCACTTCGCATCCTGTACTCAGGAGTCCGCCGTCGGCAACGCAGTCACAACTAGGTCGAAGCCCAATTCGGGCGCTTCGCGGCACGGGCTCGGTCTGGGCCCCTGGTGCCAGTTCAGGTGATGGCGAGAGCGTTGGGCGGGGATCCGATGCCGCCGGGGAGTCGCAGTGGCGCGCTCGTGAACAAGAACTCGTAGATCGCCCGCCGCGCGCAGTCCTCGGCCAGGGCGTCGAGGTCGAAGAACTCGCCGAGCGGGATCCCGAGGAGCGCGAGCACGCGCGCATGCACGGTGTCGTCGAATCCCCCGCCGTGCGGCAGCGCCGCCGAGACCGGGAGCGGCTCGACGGCCGGGTTGTCGACCGCGAGGGCGGCGACCTCGTGGTCCCACAGCCAGGCCGCGAGGTCCGGCCCGGGCCCGAGGCCCGGGGTTCGAAGGTCCTCGAACGAGCGGCTGGCGGTCGAGACCGCCGCTCGGCCGGCGGCGTCGAGGTCGCGGTACCAGGAGAGCCAGCCGACGCGGACGCAGCAGACGTCGCCGGCCTGGACCTCGACGCCCTGCGCGGCCGCGGTCTCGTCGAGCAGAGCCGGCGTCACCACGAAGGGCTCGTCGCCCGGGATCGGCCGTTGTCGAGCCACGTCGAGGAGCACGCCCCGGCCGACGATGCCGTCCTCGGACCACGCCAGGATGCCGGGGGCGGCGCGCACCTGATCGGCGGTGCGACCCCCGAAGAACCCGTTGGAGTGGGCGATGTGGCCGAGCCCGTCCCACTGGGTCGAGGCCTGCGGGAAGAAGTTGTCGAGCTTGTCGTCGAGGACGTTGGCGCGCAGGTTGAAGACCTCGTGGCGCATGGCCTGACGCCCGAAGAACGGCGGGTCGGGGACGTCGAGCGGCAGGTCGAGCGGGAACCGGATCCCGCGCCGCACCAGCGTTGCCGCCGTCCGCGCCCGTTCCGGCGTGAGCGACGACAGCGACCCGACGTCGGGATCCAGGAGGTGCCAGGCGCAGCCGTCGGGAAGCTCCCGATACCGGGGGCGGACGCTCACCGCCCGGCTTTCACCTCGTCGACCGAGCGGACCCGGGCGTCCCGCTCGAAGAGCACGTCGTTGTACCCGCGGCCGGGGCCGACGTACGCGACCGTCTCCGGCCGCACGTAGCTCGCGTAGAGCGCCCGCCGCCCCGGACCTGAGCCGGTCGGCGGCGGCGCCGCGTGCAGCACGTGCGGATCGTGCACGGTCACGTCGCCAGGCTCCGTGTCGACCGCGACCACGGGCAGGCGCGCCGCCGCGGACTCCTGGAGCTGGTGGCACGACGTGCCCTGCGAGCCGGCCAGGAACCGGAGCTGGCCCGCGTCGGCGGTGGCGGCGTCGAGCTGGACGCCGATCTGGACGCCCGGGCAGATGACCGGGTGGCCGCCCAGCCCGCAGTCCTGGTGCCAGGGCAGGTCGGCGAGGCCCTCGACCGCCCCCGGCTGCTTGATGACCGCGGCGAACCCGTCGAGGCAGTCGAGCGTCGGCACCAGCCCTTCAGGGCCGAGGCCGGCGAGGCGCCGGATGCGATCGTCGTCGACGAGGGCCGCGATCCGCGCCGACGCGAGCGTCGTGTAGGTCACTCGGCAGCACACCTCGTCCCCGTCCGCGCGCGTCGCCCACCAGGAACGCCCGTCGCCGGGCCGGGCCGCGTCCACGAGCCGCTCGACCTCCGCGACGAGCTCGTCCACCTCGGCCGGCGCGAACACGCCACGCAGGTGCACGAACCCGGTCTGGCGGAAGAAGCCGGGCCAGTCGTCGTCGGCCAGCGCGAACGAGCGCACCAGCGGGTCGGGAAGCTCCGCCGTGTCGGCGTCGTAGACGGGCCGGCCGTGGAACAGCGCGCGCACGGCCGGCTCCCATCGGGCCAGGTCGTCGAAGCTGCCGCGCGGGAAGGACACCTGGCTCGCGTAGAGGAGCCCGAAGCAGGTCCGGAGCTCGTTGGCGTAGTCGGACCACGCCGGCGCATCCAGCTCGGCGACGGTGGCCGCCTCGGCGTCCCCGGGCACGAGGTCGACCGTCTCCGCGCCGGGGACGTACGTCCAGGACGCGCCGCCGGCGAGGCGGAACGCCAACGGTGCCGCGCCGCGCAGGTCCCGGGCCGCCAGCCGGCCGTGGCCGGCGGCGATGCGACGCGGGAGCTCCTCCTCGTGGAAGCGGTCGAAGTCGACGGGCTCGAAGCGCAGCTCGGTCATGACGCCGGGCGCAGACGCGGGAGCACGGCGCGCTCGAAGAGCTCGATCGACGTCCAGCCCAGCTCGGGGGGGATGCCGCCCATCAGCGGGTGCAGGAGCACCGACCCGTCGGCGTCGGCGGCGAGGGCGACGCACTCGTCGGGTGTGAGCACCTGGTACACGCCGCTGGCCCGGACGTCCTGCCACGTCGTCGCCCCGGCGACGTCGACCGCGGAGCGCTGGGGGCCCTCCTGCCAGGACTCGTAGGTCTGGGCGTCGAAGAGGGCGTGGGGTCCGATCTCGGCCCAGGCCTTATCGGGGTCCTCGGCCACGAAGACGAAGCCCGGTCCTGCCGGCAGGGAGCAGAACCCGGTGTCGAACCCGACGGCCGCACTCTCCTCGGCGTAGATCTCGGCCAGGCGCGGGTCGCCGACGGCGGGGAAGAACCCAGAGCGCAGCCGCGCCGCCCGCCGGGCGGCCACCTCGGTGGAGCCGCCGAGCATGATCATCGGCCCGCCCGGCGTGGCCGGCGTCGGCGTCACGACGATCTCGCGACCCCGCCAGGTGAACGGCTCCCCGGTCCACGCTCGGCGCAGCACGTCGACGGTCTCTTCCACGAGCCGGCCCCGCTCGGCCCGCTCGACGCCGGCCATCGCGAACTCGACGCTGCGATACCCGGCGCCGAGGACGAGGCTGACCCGGCCCGGCGCGGACAGGTCGAGCACGACCAGCTGCTCGGCCAGCCGGACGGGGTCGTGCAGCGGCGCGAGGACGGCGGCGACGTTGAGGCCGATGCGCGAGGTGCGGCCGAGCATCGCGCCGGCCAGCGTGAGGGGCGCGGGAAGGTAGCCGTCGGGCGCGCCGTGGTGCTCCGAGAGGATGACGAAGTCGAGCCCGACGCCGTCGGCCCAGGCCGCCATGTCGAGGGCGGCTTCGTACTGACGGGCGTGGGTCGTCGGCGCGAAGTCGGGGACCCGGAGGTCGAAGCGCAGCCCGAGCATCGCCATCGTCGCTTGCCTCCCGGCCTCGGGGCGCATCGACGCCGCGGACGACGCCCTCGACGGGCGGATGATAGAGGGTGGCGCGGTTTCCGAGCGCGGGCGTCGGCGGCGTGCCGCGGTCCCGGCCCGGGGGCGGCCGGGACCGCGGCCCTGCCCCTATCCTCCGCCTTGCGCGAACGCGACCATTGCGTTGAAGACGTGGATGACCTTCCCGGAGTAGTTCGGGTCGGTCGCCCAGTTGCCGTGCCCCATGTCCTTCCAGGTCGGGGCCCAACCCTTGGCGAAGAAGGTGTCGAAGTTCGTCGCCGCCGTGGTCGGGTCCGGCCCGTACCAGAACGGCGACGGCGGGTGGTGCAGCCTGGCCGCCCGAGACGACGAGTCGGCGTAGTTCAGCAGGTGCTGGATCTGGGCCCGGATCCCGTCGCGCGGCGTCGGGAACGAGGTGCCGTTCCTGCAGCTGTCGCACCAGCCCATCCCGGCGTAGTTGTTCGCGGGTGCCGCCTCAAAGCCGCCGGTCTCGACGACGGCCTGGGCGAAGGCGAAGTCCCCACGCACGCCTTCGTCGTTGCCCTCCTGGATGTACAGCTGGGCCAGGGCGTCGACGCTGGTCTCGATGTGCGGGTGGTAGCCCTGGGAGCGGATCCATCCGCCCATCTGCGCCGCGGTGAGCACCGACGGTCCCTGGATCGGCTCGCGGCCGGCGGCGCGGAGGGCGCCGAGCTCCTTGGCCCGCTGCAGGGCGACGTTGGCGTCGGCGACCCGCTGGTTCATCAGCGCCTGCTCGGCCTGCGCCTGGACCGCCAGCTGGTCGAGCTGGGCCTGCTCGGCTTGGAGCGCGCCCTGCTCGTGCTGCAGCTGGCCCTCGGTCTGGGCCAGCTGGACCTGGATCGCGGCGAGCTGGTCGGCATGCGCGTGGTCGACGCGCGCCGCGTCCTCGGCGAGGACCCGGCGGCGCACCTGGTCGAGGGAGGGGTCGGGCACGAGGGCGTCGTACTGGCCGAGCGGTCCGTGGGCCGTGTAGAGCGCCGCCGCCCGTTGCCGCAGGACGGCCCGCAGCTGGTCCTCCTGCGCCTTCAGGATCGGGATCTGCGCCTGGAGCTGGGCGATCCGGGCCTGGTTGGCGGCCAGCTGCGCCTGCACGGCCGCCCGCTGCTGGTTCGTCGCCGCGACCTTGTCGGCGGCCGCGTGCGCGTCGGCCTGGGTCTGCTGGAGGCTGGCGAGCGCCTGCGCGACGACCGGGTCCTGCGTCTGGGCCGCGACGTGCGTCGCCGCCACCGACACCGCCAGCAGCCCGACGGTGAGCGCGGCGACCCATCCCGTCGGGCGTCGGAGCGGCACGGCGGCACAGGTTAGGGAATCAGCCGCCACATCAGCAACAGAGGCCTCACCGGCGTGGGCTCGCGGTGGCCGCGGCCCTCGCGCCCGCACTGCCCGCTCGATGTCCGGCCGCGGCCGGGCCGGGCTCGCCGTCTCCGCCCGGCCCCCGGAGGCGGTCCTGGTCCCGGCTCGGCTGGGCGCGCGCGTGGCGGGCGGGGACGGGACCGGCGCGCCGGGAGGAACCGGTCGGACGCGCGCTCGGCTCGACGGTCGGCGTCAGGCCGACCGGGTCGTCCTCAGTCGAGCGGCAAGGACAGCATCCGGATCGCGTTGCCGCGCATGATCTTGTAGATGGCGTCCTCGTCGAGGTTCTTCGTGAGCCGCTCGGCGACCTCGCGGGTGTGCGGCCACGTCGAGTCGGAGTGCGGGTAGTCGGTCTCGAAGGTGATGTTGTCGACGCCGACCTCCTCGAGCGAGTCGAGGCCGTGCGCGTCGTCGAAGAAGCAGCCGTAGACGTGCTCCCGGTAGTACTGGCTCGGCGGCTTGCGGACCTTGCTCTCGAGGCCGGCCCAGGCGCGGTTCTGCTCCCAGACGACGTCGGCGCGTTCGAGGATGTACGGGATCCAGCCGATCTGGCCCTCGGAGTACGCGATCTGCAGGCGCGGGTGCTTCTCGAAGACGCCCGACATCAGGAAGTCGACCATCGACATCGCTGCGTTCATGTACGTGAGCGTGGAGCTGACCCCGGCGGGGGCGTCCGCGGACGTCGACGGCATCCTCGACGACGAGCCGATGTGCATGCACACGACGGTGTCGGTCTCGGCGCAGGCGCCGAAGAACGGGTCCCAGTACCCGTCCGCGTCATGGACGGACGGCAGTCCGAGGAACGGGGGGATCTCGGTGAAGCACACGGCGTGGCCGCCGCGACCGGCGCTGCGTCGCACCTCGCGGGCGGCGAGCTCGGCGTCCCAGAGCGGGATGAGCGGCAGCGGGATCAGCCGTCCACCGGACGGGCCGCACCACTCGTCGAACATCCAGTCGTTGTACGCCTGCACGCAGAGGAGCGCGAGGTCCTTGTCGTCAGCCTCGAGGAAGGTCTGACCGCAGAAGCGGGGGAAGGTGGGGAACGAGAGGCTCGCCTCGGTCCAGTTGGCGTCCATGTCCTCGAGCCGGGCCTTGGGGTCGAAGCAGCCGGGGCGCATCTCGTCGAAGGTGATGGCGGTGACCTTCACCTCGTCGCGGTCGAACCCCACCGCCGCGGACAGCCGCGTCAGCGGATAGACGAGGTCCTCGTAGAGCCACCAGTCGCACATGGGGCCGTCGGTGCCGGGCGCGTAGCTGAACTTGCCGCCCACGAACGTCATCTCCCCGAGTGGGGCGCGCATCGTGCGCGGGCCGATGTCCCGGTACTTCGCCGGCAGCCGGTCCTGCCAGACGCCGGGGGGCTCGACGACGTGGTCGTCCACCGAGACGACCTTCGGGAATTCGGCCATACGTCGAGCATAGGCCGGTCCCGTCCGCCACCAGCGGGGGGTCGCGACGCCAGCGCCGCGCCGCTCGGTCGCGTCCCAGGGAGCCGTGAGCGACGCGGACGGCGGCCCGCCGCGCCCGTCGGGGTCGCGTGCCCGTGACCGGCAGCCGGCGCGGACGCCTCGACCTCACCGCCGGTCCGGGCGCTCGGGGCGGAGGGAGGCCCGGGTCACGCCCAGCCGCGGGGGCGGACGGTCCGGCCCCGGTTCCAGATCACGACCAGCCCGACGATCGCCAGCAGGGCGCCGATGACGGCGAGCACGACCGTCTGCTGCACGAACGAGCGCGTGACCGTGTCATACCCGGCGAGGAACGCGGCCCGTTGCGTCGGGGTCCCCGTCTGCTGCTCGAGCAGCGACCGCCCCGGCTTCACGACCGCGACGAGTCCGAGCGCCAGCACCGTCGTCGCGGCGCCGATCGCGATGCACACGCTCCCCCGGCGTCGGGCCGCCACGAGGGCGCCGGCGAGAGCCACGAGGGCGAGGATCGGGACCGCGACCGCCGCGCCCTGGACGACCTGGACCCCCTCCCAGACCGCCGGCGCGTCTCGTCGGCGCAGCACCGTCACCGGCGCCAGCGTGAGGCCCGGCGGGATCCGGCTCGCGACCGTCGGCGGCAGCTGGGCGCGGACCGCGGGCAGGAGCGGGTTCACGTCGAGCTGCAGCGGATCGTGGCCCTGCCGGAGCTGGTCGTGGGTGCTGGCCAGCACGTCGTCGAGAGCGGGGCGCACGGCCGGCGACGCCAGCACACGCGCGACCACCGGGCGCAGCACCACCTCCCGCCCCGCGAGCCCGGGCGCCGAACCCGCGAGCGCGCTGACGACGCGCTCGGCGAGCGCGTCGCGCACCGCCGACCGGTCCAGCACCTGCTCCCCGAGACGCACGAACGGCGTGGTCCCGGCGACCTCGCGCTCGACCCACACGCCGAGGTCGGCGAAGGGCACCAGCAGCACGGCGAGCACCGCGAGGAGGACGGCCAGGGTCGTGCGCATGAGCGCCGTTAGTGTGTCCACCCCCGCCCCGCCCGGAGGCATCATGCCGCTGCCCGCGCCGCCCCCCGAGGGCTCGACCCCCCTGCCGGCCGGCACCTACACGGGTCAGACGGTGATCGTCACCGGCGGCGGCACCGGGCTCGGCCGGGCGATCGCGGTCGAGTTCGCTCGGCTCGGGGCCTCGGTGGCCGTCGCCAGCCGCGACGAGGGGCACCGCACCGCGGGTGTCGCCGCGGTGGCCGCGGCGGGCGGGCGGGGCTTCGGGGTCGCGTGCGACGTGCGCGAGCCGACGCAGCTGGCGGCCGCGTTCGATGCCGTCGAGGCCGAGCTCGGACCGGTGGACGTCCTCGTCAACAACGCCGCCGGCAACTTCCCGGTGCCCGCCGAGGACCTCAGCCCGAACGGTTGGCGCGCCGTGACGCAGATCGTCCTCGACGGCACGTTCTTCGGGTGCCGCGAGCTCGGGCGTCGGCGCATCGCCGACCAGCGGCCGGCGTGCATCGTGAACGTGGGCGCCGCTTACGCCTGGACCGGCGGCCCCGGCTTCGCGCACTCGGCCGCGGCCAAGGCCGGGGTCAAGAACCTCACCGAGACCCTGGCCGTCGAGTGGGGGCCGTACGGGATCCGGGTGAACGGGCTGGTGCCGGGGCTGTTCCCCCACGAGGACGAGGCCGAGCACATCACGGCGGGCGTGCCTGGCCGCGGTCAGGCCGAGGACCGCCGGACGCCCGCGCACCGCGTCGGTCACCCCCGCGAGCTGGGTTGGGCCGCCGTCTACCTGTGCTCGCCCTGGGCCAGCTACGTGACCGGGCACACCCTGGTCGTCGACGGGGCCAACTGGCAGCGGCGCCACCTCCTGATGCCCGAGTTCGCCCCGATCCGCGAGCAGCTCGGGCGCGGCCCGTTCGCGTCCGCCTGACCGAGGCTCGAGGCCCAGACCGTCGAGGAGGAACCGTGACGGAGCCGGAGTTCGTGACGCTCGACGTCGAGCCGCCGCTCGCGATCATCACCCTGGCCCGACCCGAGAAGCTGAACGCGTGGTCCTGGGCGTCGGCCCGACAGCTCGCCGCCCGAGCCGACGAGCTGCGGTTCGACGACCGCGTCCGCGCCGTGCTGCTCCGCGCCGACGGCCGGGCGTTCTGCGCCGGCGTGGACCTCGGCATGCCGGAAGACCGCGTCACCGGGCGCTCCCCCGCCGAGAAGACCCGCAACTACTACGAGCGCTTCCGGTGGGTCCACGAGCGGTTCCACGTGCTCGCCAACCTGCCGCAGCCAGTGGTCGTCGCCGTGCACGGCTACTGCCTCGGCGCCGGCCTCGAGATCGCCATGATGGGAGACATCCGCGTCGCGTCCGACGACGCCATGTTCGCGCTCCCCGAATCGGGCGTTGGGGTCGGGATCGATTCCGGTGGTGACCTCCGCCTGGTGACCGAGATCGGCGCCGGGTGGACGCGTCTGCTCGCCTACACCGGCCGTCGTATCGACGCCGCGACCGCGTTGCGGCTCGGCATCGTCCAGGAAGTCGTGCCCGCCGACGGGCTGCTCGCCCACGCACGCGCGCTGTGCGACGAGATCGCGGGGAAGGCCCCGCTGGCCGTTCAGGCCATCAAGCGGACGATCAACTTCTGGTCTGAACGCGGGATGGCCGAAGCGATGCGGTTCGTCGCGATGAGCTCGGCGCCGAACTTTGTCTCCGACGATATGGCGGAGGGGTACCAGGCGATGGCCGAACGCCGCGAGGTCCGCTTCGAAGGCAAATGACCTCGGGCCCGGCTGGGGCTGACGCCCGCCGGCCGGGCCTGGCCGTCAGTCAGTCGCTGATGCCGAGGTAGGTCGACGCGAGCCGCTCCTCGTCGGCCTCTTCGCGCGAACCGACCCAGACGATCCGACCCAACGCCATGAACGCCACGACGTCGGCCAGTGCCATCACCTCGTGGGCCTTTTCCTCGACGAGCATGATCGCCGCTCCGAGTTCGCGGAGCTCCCGCAACGCCCGGATGACCTCCTGGGCGGCGAGCGGCGCGAGCCCCAGCGTGGGCTCGTCGGCGATGAAGACCTTCGGCGGACGAGCCAGCGCCGGCGCCAGGCTAAGCATCTGCTGCTCGCCGCCCGAGAGCAGCCCGGCCGTTTGGCGTCGCCGCTCGCCGAGGATCGGAAAGCGGGCATAGGCGATCTCGCGCTCCTCCCCTCCCCGCAGCAGCATGCGTAAGTTCTCCTCGACGGTGAGGTCCGGGAAGATCCCCCGCGCCTCAGGGACCAGGAGGAGCCCGCGCCGTTCCCGTTCGTGCGGCGCGAGCTCCGTGACATCCTCGCCCGCGATGAGCACCCGGCCCTCGGTCGGGGTGACCAGGCCCGACGCGACCGAGCACAGCGTCGACTTGCCGGCGCCGTTGGCGCCGAGCAGCGCGAGGACCGAGTGCTCGGACACGGTGACGTCGACGCCGTGCAAGACCTCGGCGCCGCCGTAACCGGCGACCACACCCTCGATCGTCAGGGGGGCGGACGAGCCGGCTGGTGTTGGAGACTGTCGCGTGACGGACGCCGTCGGCTCGGCGGAGGGCGCGGGCTCGGCGTGCAGCTGCTCCTCGGCGACGCCAATCCGGGCCTTCCGTTCACGGTTGACGCGCCGCTCAAGGCGCTGGTGCCCGACGAGCGCGAGCAGCCCATCGGGGTTCTGGGCGAGGTTGATCGCCCCAAGCCCGAACAAGATCGGGACGAAGGTCGACGCGGTGGTCAGCTCGCCGAACGCGCCGGTCAAGAAGTCGTGGCCGATCCAGGTGAAGATCACGGCGGTCCCGGTGTACGACAAGCCGGCGAGCAGCGCCCCGCCGGGCCGGCGGACCCCGAACACCACCGCCACCGCAAGCCAGATCAGCCCGGTCAGCGGCACCGCGTTGGTGTTCGTCGCGGCGCCGTTGACCATGCCGAGCATGACACCACCGAGACCCGCGATTCCGGCCGACACCGCGAAGATCAGCACCTTCGTCCGCTCCGGGGACATCCCGGACGTGCGGGCCGCGACCTCGCTGCTCCGCACGGCGAGCATCGCCCGTCCCGACGCGGAGCGGAGGAGGCTGTGGATGACGAGGGTGGCCAGCCCGAACAGCACGAGCATGAGGACGATCTGCTCGGACGGCTTGGAGAAGTCGAGGTGATTCGTCGCGCCGGGCACCAGCAGCCGGTTGAGCCAGTTCAGACCCGGGATGTCGAGGGATGGCGCGTTGATCGTCCATCCGAACGAGCCGTGGCTGATGGCTTCGGTTCCGAACGGGACGAGCGCGGCGAAGAACGCGAACGCGAACGTCGCCAACGCAAGCGCGACAGCCCCCAGGCGCAGCACTGGGAGCGCGATGAGCGCCCCGAGCGTCGCGGCCACGAGGATCGCGACCACCGCCGCAAAAAGGAAGTTCAGATGGCCGTGACGAGCGACGAACGGCGCGTTGATTCCCCAGTCGCGGTTCAGAGCCCACCCGGCCGCGAACCCTCCCGCGGTCACGAAGGTCGCCTGCGCCAGGCTCACCATGCCACCCAGCCCCGTCACGACCACGAAGGAGAGGAAGATCAGGCCAAAGACGAGGCCCTTGGCGATGATGCTCTGCTCGTAGGTGTCGGCCTGGAGCCACGATGCGTTGAACCATTGGAGGGAGAACGCGGCGAGCACCAACACGGCGACGGCCCACGGGAGCCGTCGACGCCACCGTGGGAGACCCGATCGATGGTCCCGCGGAGGGGCCTGGTCGGCAGCGACGCCCGCCTCTCGTCGTCGGTCGCGGGCGACGAAGTAGAGGATGATCAAGGTGAGCAGGAACGGAATCGAGCTTCGGAAGCCGCTCAGCCGATTGAGGAAGCCCGGGAGGAAGCTGTCGCCATAGCCGGCGACGAGGTCCTGAACGACGCCGAGTCCGAGCCCGGCCGCGAACGCGATGGGGATCGACCGCAGACCTCCCGCGGCGACCGCGCCCAGCGACCCGAACACCACGAGCGTGAAGATCGTCGAGTCGAGCTGGAACAACGGCGCGATCAGGACGCCGCCGAGGCCCGCGAGCAGCATCGTCAAGATCCACGCGGTGGCCGACGCCCGACCTGGGTTCACGCCGCGTAGGGAGGCGAGACTGGGCCGGTCGACAACCGCGCGCATCTCGAGGCCGACGCGGGTTCGTCGGACGACGTACCAGAGGACGAAGGCCGCGACCGCGGCGGCGGCGAACACCGCCAGTTGGTCGCTGTCGAGGTGGACGCTGCGGAGTCCGAGCCAGCCGAATCGGAACACGCGCGGGGGCGCAGGTCCGATCCCGGGGGCGATGCCACCGGTGGAGCTCGTGTCGGACACCTTCGGAAGCGTGAGTCCGAGCACGGTGTCGCCGAGGGTCTCGACGAGCCAGATGGCCAGGTTCGGCAGTGCGACCAGCAGGCCGATCGTCCCGACGATGCGCGCATAGACCGGCGCTGAGGCCAGGCGGCGCAACAGGATTCGGTCGAGCGACAAGCCCATGAGCGGGGCGAAGACCAGCACGGCGAGGATCGCAGCCGGGACGATGGGGATGTGCTGCCCGGAGTGCAGCTGGTAGTAGACGTACGCGGTCGTGAAGGCGACCGCGCCGTGCGCGAAGTTGAAGATGCCCGAGGTCTGGTAGGTGAGCACCAACCCGGACGCCATGATGGCGTAGATCCCGCCGGTGACCGTGCCGGACAGCAGCAGGTTCAGGAACTTCTGCACCGGTGGCCTCTCATCACCGACATCGCCACGGCGAACTTCTCGGTGACGGCCTGGCGGTGGCGAGCGAGCGTCACCTCTCGCCCACCACCGCCTCGATCCGTCAGATGCCTAGTACTTGATCGTCTTACCGGTCTTGGAGTTGACGTCCTGGTAGCAGGCGTACGGCACCACGATGCTGTACTTCGTGCCGTCGCTCTGCGTCAGCAGACCGCACGGTGCACCCAGGGTCTGCGCCGCGGGGTACTTCGTGGGTCCGACAATCCCGGGGACCTGGTAGGTCATGGATCCCATGGCTTTCGCGAGTCCCTCGGGCGTCAGGTTCTTGCCCGCCTTCTTCAGCGCGGCGACGAACGCGTCGGCCGAGAAGTACGCAGCCAAGACTGCCTGCGTGATCGGCGCAGATCCGGCGACGGCCTTGATGTCGCTCGTGATCCTCTGCATCGTCGCATTGGCCGTGTCCTCGGGCAGGTCGAACTGCGTGAAGACGGTCTCACCCTTGGCGGCCGAGACCAGACGCGGGTCGTACGTGACGGCGTTCGTGAGGAGGCCCTGGAACCCCGCTGCCAGCAAGCCGTTGGAGAGCTTGAGCACGTTGCCGTACGCCGTGGTCACGAACACGACGTCGGGCGGTTTGCCCGCGTTGCTCGTCATTAGAGCGTTGACGTACGGCGACACGTCGCCTGGCGGTGGGTTCGCGGGGACCGGGTTCTTCTGGTAGACGACCTTGAAGCCAGCGAGCTTGGCCTGCTCGCCGATCACGAGCGCACCGGTCTTGCCGGTGTCGAGGTCCTCAGCGATGACGGCCGCGGTCTTCCCCTTGGCCCCACCTGGACTGCCGTGTGCCTTGAAATACGCGCTGGCGAGCGCACCCCAGGTCGTCCCGGTGGTCGGGATCGACGGCGGCGGAACGATGCAGCCGGTGAAGCCAAACGCGTAGGGGTTCTTGCAGAACCCGGCGTCGATACCCCAGCCGAAGAACGGCACGTGCTGCTGGGTGAGGAAGGTCGAGGCCTGCAAGACAGGCGTCAGGGTCGGCACGACCGCGAACACTTGATCCTGCTGGACGAGGCGCTGGGCCTCGGTCAGGTCGGTGTTCGGATCGCTCTTGTCGTTGGCGGTCTCGACGTAGTTGATCTTGCGCCCGAAGACGCCACCTTTGTTGTTCTCGACCTGGAACCGTGCCGTGGTACCGATCTTTAGCTCGTCGGCTGTGAAGTTCGGTCCCGCGCCGATCCCCGCAACATTGATCGATGTTGCGGTCACACCTCGGGCATCGGTCTGGGACCGTGCCCCGGCAGTCTCGGTGGCCACGATTCCGGTCGACGCGAATGCGCCGACCACCGCGGCCACCGCACTAGCGGCAACCCACCTTCTTCGTTTCACCGGTTCCCCCTTGTTGGTATCTCATTGCAGAACTTTTGGTGCTCGCCTCAGTCGTCACCCAGGTAGGCGGCACGGACCGCCGGGTTCGCCCGGATCTGCTCGGGCCGGCCCTCCGCGAGCAGTTCTCCCAGATGCATCACCACGATGCGGTCGCATTGGCGCATCACGAACCCGACGTCGTGCTCGACCAGCAAGACGGCGCACGATTCGTGGGCCCGGATGTCCTGGATTCGCTCGCCGAGGCGTGCGGCTTCGGTCTCGTCCAATCCAGACGTGGGCTCGTCGAGGAGCAACACCCGAGGGGCGTCCACGATGGCTCTCGCCAGCTCCACCATGCGCCCGAGCCCGATGGGCAGCGACCCTGCGGTTTCGTGCCGGACGGGCGTCAGGCCGCAGAGGTCGGTGACATGCGCGACGCGGGCCCGTCGCTCCTTCTCCCGCGTCAACCGCGTCGGGAAGGAGACGAGATCGGCTGCGAGGCCGCCCCCGCCGCTGCGCCATTCGAGCGCGGCGAGGACGTTGTCTTCCACACTGAGCCATCCAAACGTCTGCACCCGCTGGAACGTGCGCCGCAGCCCGAGCCGGGCTCGACGCACCGCGGAGAGCCCGGTGATCTCGCGACCGTCGAGCTCGACTCGACCCGCGTCGGGGAGCCGGATTCCGGAGATGACATCGAAGAGCGTTGTCTTCCCAGCGCCGTTGGGGCCGATCAGGCCCCGGACCTCGCCGGCGTCGAGACGCAGGCTCACCTCCTGCAGCGCGGTGATGCCTCCGAAGCGGACGGTGATGTCGGAGAGCGCTAACGCGGGGTGGGATTCACTCCCATCACGATGCGTCGTATCGATCGCGCCCTGCACGGTCGTCACGCCCGGCACTCCCCCTGTCGCGCGATCTGACGGTATATCAGCCCATGGCGTCCGGGAGCGTTCACTCCCGTCCGGCCCCATCACGAAACGGCAGGTCAGCGCCCATCGCGCCGGGCACAGACGGACCGGCGCGGGCTCAGAAAAGAAGATCGCGTCGACCCTCTTGCCGTCGCCCATGTCCTTGCCCCTTTGCCCCGGCCGTGTTGCCCTGCCGGCGTAGAAGCAGCCCCGCGACAGCGATGGCGCCGTCTTGGTGGTGGCCGGGGTCGCGAGCACCGCCAAGATCCCAGCAACGGTGACGCCAAGGCTCTTCATTGCTCGACCCCCATTTGACGGGGTGACGCTCGTACGGCGTGTTCGAGCGGGCCCTGGCTACCTACGGGCCGACGACCATGCCTCGGGGCATTCCGCTGCCGGCTGAATCCAGCAGAGCGGCGCCGGGGGCGCGCCATCGGCACCCACGTGCCTCGGGAGCCGCCTGGTGGTGGGGCGATCGTCTCTGTGCTGTGGGGACGCCTACCGAAGCCACAACCGGGACGGGGCAGTCAAGCGCCGAGGACGAGACGCCGACCTACTGACGTGGAGCTGCGTCGGCGGCTGCGTACGGATGACGTCCGGCCCGACGGTGGTGCCCGATGGTCCCGTCGCCGGGTGGTCATGATCGCCCTGCTGGCGTCCATAGGCGTCGCAGCGGGTCTCGGTCTCGCTGCCTGGGGCGACCAGACGATCCGGGGAACAAACGGAGTCGTGGTGTCAGAGACCCCTCACTATTCGACGCTCACGACGACAACCACTCCGGCGGTGACCAGCGTCGGAGCGAGCACGTCCTCTCTCCCGCCCGCGTCGACCGCGCACGTCACGGCACCGAAGGCGGCGGGTGGAGGTACCCACAACTCGACCCGGCCGGTCCCGCCACCCCCTCCGCCGCCGCCACCCCCGCCCGACCCGGGCGGGCCAGCCGTGGCGCTTGCCCAAGCTGCGGACTGCGTCCAGACCTGGGACATGAACCAGCTCGTGGCGAGCGTGCAGGCACCCGCGGGGCTGGCGGGGGTCGCGCTGGTCGCCGCTCACTCAAGCGACGGGACGGTCTTCAACGGCGCCATGGACGGCGACGGGGCCACCTACCGAGCCGACATCGGTCCTTTTAGCGACTATCCGGATCCCCAGACCGTGACCTGGACCGTCACCGTCACCGACGCCGCGGGGCGCACCACCCAGGCCGCCAAACAGTTCTCGGTCTCATCGGAGCCCTGCTCGCCCTAACCAAGACCGCGGCGTCGATACGGCCCCGTGCACTCCGGCTTGACGAGCCGCCATTGGCGTCGAGGTCGCGGTGGCGAGCGGTGTCGCAGTCGTGGACGACGGCGGCCCGGACGCAGTCCCTGGCGCCCGACCGGCCCCCGACCCGACCCGGCAGGCGAGCGGCCGGTCAGCGGGCGTTCAGAACGAGCCGCGCCGCCGGCGGGGACGCCGTCGAGGTCGGACCGGAGCCCCGCGCCGGCCGTCTGGTCTGAAAGCCCGGTCTTGGTACTCGACCGCAGCGCGATCGGACGTCATGCTTGAGGCCCGCGCCCGAAGTCGGACCGGCCGCCGAGCGTTACTGGGCCGGCAGCAGCAAAGACCTCGCCGACGACTTCGTGCAGCACGTCCCTAGCACCCACGGGCTCACCGAGGACGGGTTAGGCATGCCCGATCAAGAACGCGGCCGGCGTTGACCCCGCTGGCCCAGCAGCTCGGCCGAGCGGCCAGGTCGCTCTGGACCCGCCGGCCCCGGAGACGACCGGCGTTCGCCGCCAGGCGGGCGAGCCGGTCCGACCGAATCGACCCGTTGGTCCTCGCCGCCGCGGTCGTGGTCGCCGCGTTGATCCCCGCCGGGGCGTTCCTCCTGATCCGCGGGTCGGGCGACGCCGGGCCGAGGACCATCGCCAACACGCCCGACGTCACCGCGCGGTCACCGACGACGTCGGCGTCGCGGCAAAGCGCCACGACCGCAGCGCCGACGACGACGTCGACTCCGTCGTCTACCCCGGCGACATCGTCCGCCCCGAAGCCATCCCGCCGCCCGGCCACCGTCCTGGGTCCGGCGGGCCCCGGGAGCCCGCCCTCGCCCGGGACCCGGCCCTGCTCGGCGTCCGTCTCCCCAGCCCAGACGCCCACGACCATCACGATCCCGTTTCCGACGACGACGAGCACCGCCACGACAGCGCCACCTTCCAGCACCACGCCGCCGGCACCGGCGCCCCCCGGACCCTGCGGTCCATAGCGGGTCGCAGCCGCGACTGGCAGCGAGGTCGGTCCGCGGATCCCAGGGATCGCGCGTGGGGGTCGAGCCGACGCGGGTCAGGGCGCCGGCCGCCGTGCGGGCGCGCGCTCCGCCTGCTTGGCGCGACCACCGCGACCCCCGACGGAACGGCTCAGGAGCCGGTGGCGTCCACCCGTTCGACCAGCGCGGGGGCGAGCTGGTGGAGCAGGTGGTGGATGTCGCGGGCGCACGCCTCGAACTCGGGCAGGTCACCGCCAGCCGGGTCGTCGACGTCCTCCCACGGCTCCAGGGCTACCGTCTCCAGCCCCAGGCCGGCCACGCGCTCGGCGAAGGATCCAGGGCCCACGGGCAGATCCCGGGCCAGCCGGCGCAGCGTCCCGGTCCGGGCCGCGGCCTCAGGATGGGTGCGACGAACGTAGGCGACGTGCTCGCGCGCCAGCCCGACCACCAGGTCGGCGCTCGCCACATGCGGGTCGCGGAGCTGTGTGCTCCGGTGCCCGGGCGCGGTCACGTCGAGGCCGGCCAGTGCCTCGCGAGTCCGCCAGCTCATTGGCATCCCCTCGACGACGTGCGTCCCCGCGGTCGTGATCTCGACGTCGTCGAGGTGCGCCGCGAGGATGGCGCCGGCCATGACCGAGCGAGCGGCGTTGCCGGTGCAGACGAAGACGACGTGGGGCACGGTCTCTGCGGCCTGGCGGACGGCGCGCCCTACGCCGCCGGGCTCGTCATACCCGCATGATCTGGCCGCCGTCGACGTTCAGCACGTGACCGGTCACCCACCGCGCCTCGTCTGACAGGAGGAACAGGCACGCGTCGGCCATGTCCTCCGGCGTCCCCATGCGCGCCAGCGGCATGGTCGCTAGCAGCTGGTCGATGATCTCCTTCGGCACCGTGGTTCTCGTCGCCTCGGTGTCGGTCGGGCCCGGCGCGATCGCGTTGACGCGGATCCCCATGGGCCCGAGCTCCCGGGCGAAGGACTGCGTGATCCCGTGGATGGCGAGCTTGGCGATCCCGTAGTACCCGGCCCCCATCCACGCCGCGGTCGAGGACTGGTTGACGATCGCACCGCCGCCGCGCTCGGCCATCGATGCGAACACGGCCCGCGTGCAGAGCACGGCCCCGGTCATGTTCACGGCCATGAACTTGTTCCAGTACTCCATCGGCATGTTCGTGAGCCCGTACAGCTCCATGCCTCCATAGATCGCGGCGTTGTTGACCAGGTAGTCGACGCCCCCGAAGGCCTCGACGGCGGCGGCGCCCATCGCGATCGTCGAGTCCTCGCTCGACACGTCGGTCGGGACGGCGACGGCAGTGCCGCCGGCCTGCTCGATCTCCTTCGCGACCCGCTCGCCGGCCTCGGCGTCGAGCTCCGCCACCACTACACGGCCACCCTCCCGTGCGATCGACTTGGCGTACTCCTCCCCGATGCCGCGCCCGGCGCCGGTCACCACCGCCACCTTCTCGTCGAAGCGCATGGGAGCCCTCCTCCTCGCCGTCGCCTGACCCTATCGAGCCGACGTCGACAGCGCGCCCGCTCGGTTCGGGGTTGCCGGCGGCGCGGGTCGATCAGGCCGACCCGCAGAGGGTGGGCACCTGACTCGGGCGCTGCCCGGTGACGGAGCACAGCACGCTGGCCGTGCCCTCCCCGATTCGCCCGTCCCGGAAGCCGACCCGGAACGTCGCGTCGAAGCCCTTGAGGTCGGCTCGGAGGCTGCCGTCCAGCTCGAACGTCTTCACGTGGGCGTCCGGCACGTTGGCGGCGGTGAGCATCAGTGACGTCCCGTTCAGCCGGCCCGTGACGGTTCCGAAGGCGTCGGTCTGCATCGTGACCGGCGCGTTCGGGGTGCTGAGGATGACGGTCCCGTCGATGTGGCGCACGCCCTTCGCGCCACCGCCGAACAGGTCGCCGGTGAGGTTCAAGGTCACGTGCAGCGTCCCCGCGGTCGGGTCGATCCGCACCTCAAGCGACGCCGAACCGGTGGTGTTGAACGTCGTGTTCGTGAAGGTCCCGACATAGAGCCCGTCGTACTGCTGGGCCAAAACGACGACGGGGTTCGACGAGCGGGGAACCGCGCTCGTTGCCGGTGGCGCCGAGGTGACGGTCGTCGGGACCGTCGATGCCGCGACGTGCGTCCGGTGCGCGGCCGGCGTGGCGCGATGGCTGTCGCTGCCCAGGGCGAGGACCGTGGCGACGATCCCAGCCCCGACGACGGCGGTCGCCGCGATCCCCGCGGCCACCAGCCGACGGCGGCGGCGGCGGCGCCGGGCCACGCGAGCGCCGATCGCCGGCGGCGCGCCGGACGGGGGCCGCGGTCCGCTCGGGTCGGGCTCGGGCACGGGACGATCGCGCTCGTCCGGCACGATCGGAGCGTAACGGCCGCGTCCGAGCCCGACGTGGTCCGCACCGACCGCCGGCTGGCACACCGGCGCGGCGGCGGTCAGGATCGGAGTCCCGCCAGCCGCGGCTGGGGGCCCACGAAGGAGGGCGGTCGGTGGAGGTGCTGCGAACCCCCGACGAGCGCTTCGCGCGCCTCCCGGACTTCCCGTTCGAGCCCCGCTACGTCGACGTCCCGGACGGAAGCGGTGGCTCGCTGCGGGTGCACTACATCGACGAGGGACCGCGCCGCACGCCGCCGGTCCTCCTGATGCACGGCGAGCCGTCGTGGTCGTTCCTCTACCGGAAGATGATCCCCGTCCTCGTGGAAGCGGGCCTTCGCGCCGTCGCCCCCGACCTGGTCGGCTGCGGCCGGTCCGACAAGCCGGTGTCCCGCGACGACTACACGTACCAGCGCCATGTCGACTGGATGGCGGCGTTCCTCGAGTCGGTGGACCTGACCGGTGCGACGCTCGTGGGTCAGGACTGGGGCGGGCTGATCGGCCTCCGTCTCGTCGCCGAGCAGCCCGAGCGCTTCGCTCGGGTGGTGGCCGCCAACACGTTCCTCCCGACGGGCGAACGCGACCCGGGGGATGCCTTCCGCGCCTGGCAGCGGTTCTCGCAGGAGACGCCGGTGTTCGATGTCGGGCGGATCGTGAACCGCGGCTGCACGACCGACCTGGACGCCGAGGTGATCGCCGCCTACGACGCGCCGTTCCCGAGCGAGGAGTTCAAGGCCGGGGTCCGACAGTTCCCCCTCCTCGTGCCCACGACCCCGGACGATCCGGCTTCGCTCGCGAACCGTCGGGCCTGGTCCGCGCTGCGCGCGTGGACCAAGCCCTTCCTCACCGCCTTCAGCGACCAGGACCCGGTCACCGCCGGCGCCGACCGCGTGCTCCGAGCCGAGATCCCGGGCTGTCAGGGCCAGCCGCACACGACCATCGAAGGCGCGGGTCACTTCCTCCAGGAGGACCGCGGCGAGCAGCTCGCTGCGGTCGTGGCGGCATTCGTCGGCATGCCGCCCGACGCCGCCTGACCCGATCGAGGAGCCGATCCGTAGACTCCCGCGCCGTGATCGCGGCCCGCCGAGTTGGTCCCGCGATCCTCGCGATCGTGATCGACGCCGCCGTCGGGCGGTACCTCCCGGGCGGCGTGGTGGTGCGAGGCGCGGTCGTCGTGCTGCTGGCGATCGTGGCGCTGGCCCTGGCGCCGCGCCGTTGGGATCCGGTGATCGTCGGGCTGGCGGTGGTGGCGTTCGCGACCGCGGCGTGGCACGTGCCCGGCGGCGTCCTGGTGCAGGGCATGATCATCGGCGCGCTGACGTCGCTGCTGGCGTTGGGCCTGGCGCTGGTCTGGCGGGCCAACCGGGTCATCAACTTCGCCGCCGGAGACCTCGGGGCCGTGCCGGCCACGCTCGCCGTGCTCTTGACCATCAGCACCGTGGCCGCGAGCTGGTGGCTGGCCCTCGCCGCCGGGCTCGTGATGGCGCTGGTCGTCGGCGCGGCGGTCGAGCTGCTCCTGGTCCGGCGGTTCGCGAGGTCGCCACGGCTCGTGCTCAGCGTGGCCACGATCGGGATCGCCCAGGTCCTGGCGGCCGGCTCCCTCCTCCTCCCGCGCTACTTCACGGTCCGGACCGGCACGATCCCGCAGCCCTTCAACCTGCACCTGACGATCGACCCGATCGTGTTCGGCGGCGCCGACATCGTCGCGGTCGCCACCGTGCCGCTCGTCCTCGTCGGGCTGGCCCTCTTCCTGCGGCGCAGCGACGTCGGGATCGCCGTCCGCGCCGGGGCCGACCGGGCCGACCGGGCCGCGTCGCTCGGCGTCCCCATCCGCCGGCTCCAGACCGTGGTCTGGGTCCTGGCCGCGGTGCTCGGGTTCCTCGCCGTGTTCCTCCGGTCGTCGATCCTCGGCCCGCCGATCGGGCAGGTCCCGGCGGGCGGCATCGGGCCGGCGGTGCTCGGGCCGGCGCTGCTCCTGCGGGCGCTCGCCGCGGCCGTCGTCGGGCGTATGGAGCGGCTCCCCACCGTGGTCGGCGCCGCGGTGGTGCTCGGCATCGTCGAGCAGTCGGTCGTGTGGCACTGGCACGAGCAGGCGTACGTCGACCCGGTGCTGTTCATCATCGTCGTCGTGGGCGTCCTGGCGACCGGCGGGACGTCGATCGGGCGCGTCCGCGAGGGAGAGGTCTCGACGTGGCAGGCCGCCCGCGAGGTCCGCCCGGTCCCGCGCGAGCTCCGTCGCCTGCCCGAGGTGCGCGTCGCGAGGGCGGTGCTCGCGGTCGGCGTCGCCGCCCTGCTCCTGGCCGTGCCCGCGTTCCTCTCCGCCAGCAAGCTGGGCCTGGCCGCGGCGATCCTCATCTTCGGCATCATCGGCGTGTCCCTCGTGGTGCTCACCGGCTGGGCCGGTCAGGTGAGCCTCGGCCAGGTCGCGTTCGTCGGGATCGGCGCCGCGGTCTCGGGCGCGATCACGGCGCGGCTCGGGTGGGATCTCGCGTTCGGGCTGCTCCTGGCCGGTCTCGTCGGCGCCGCCGTCGCCGTGGTGGTGGGCCTGCCCGCGATCCGCCGGCGCGGACTGACCCTGGCCGTCACCTCGCTCGCGTTCGCGCTCATGACGTCCGACTACCTCTTGAACCGAACCTTCTTCGGCGAGGGCACGACGATCAACTGGCTGCCGGCGACCCGGATCACCCGTCCGCCCCTGTTCGGGGCGATCGCCATCGACACCGACACTCGCTTCTACTACCTCTGCCTGGTCGGGCTCGCGGTCGCGGTCGCGATGGCGTACGGGGTTCGGCGGAGCCGCACCGGGCGGGCGATCATCGCCATGCGCGAGAACGAGCGGGCGGCCGAGGCGTTCGGAGTGAGCGTCCGCCGCCTCACCGTCTTCGCCCTGGCGTTCTCGGGGTTCCTCGCCGCGTTCGCGGGCGCGCTCTTCGTGTACCAGCAGTCGGGCCTGGATCCGAGCCCCTACCAGCCGGCGGCCAGCCTCGAGGTCTTCGCGATGACCGTCATCGGCGGGCTGGGATCCATCCCGGGCGCGGTGATCGGCGCCACGTACGTGCGCGGCGTCGACTACTTCCTGGCGTCGCAGTGGCAGATCCTGGCGACTGGGGTGGGCCTGCTCGCGGTCCTGCTCGTCCTGCCTGGGGGTCTCGGCGCCGCCCTCGCCGACGCCCGCGACGCCCTGCTCCGTCGCGTCGCCGCCCGCCGCTCGCTCGCCATCGGCTCGTTCACCGACGAGACCCCGGAGGTGGGCGACGCGCCCCCGGCGGCGGCGGGGCTCGCCGCCGCGCCCCGCCGCGACGACCGCCGGCTCCGACTCGTCGTCGACGCCGTCGACGTCCGCTATGACGGCGTCCAGGTGCTGTTCGGCGCGCACCTCGAGGTCGCGGCCGGCGAGATCGTCGCCCTGCTCGGCACCAACGGCGCTGGGAAGTCCACGCTCGTGCGGGCCGCGGCCGGCCTCGTCCCGTGCGACCACGGCGAGGTGCGGCTGGACGGCGAGGACCTGACCCGGCTGCGCGCCGATCAGATCGCGCATCGCGGCGTGGCAACCATGCCGGGCGGCGCCGCGACGTTCCCGTCCCTCACCGTCGCCGAGCATCTGCGGCTCGCGGCCTGGACCTTGCGGCACCGACCCGACGAGGCGCGCGCGGCGCGGGCCGCGGCCCTCGACCACTTTCCGATGTTGCGAGAGCGCCTGGCGGAGACCGCGGGGAACCTCAGCGGTGGCCAGCAGCAGATGCTGGCGCTGGCGATGGCGCTGGTCGGCTCGCCGCGCGTCCTGCTCATCGACGAGCTGTCGCTCGGGCTGGCGCCGGCGGTGGTGGCGTCGCTGCTCGACGTCGTCCGGGCCGTCGCCGCGGCCGGCACCGCCGTCGTGATCGTCGAGCAGTCGGCCGAGCTGGCCCTCTCGTTCGCCGACCGAGCCTCGTTCATGGAGAAGGGCCGCATCCGCTTCGAGGGGCCGTGCGACGAGCTGCGCGGCCGGCCCGACCTGCTCCGGTCGGTGTTCCTCGCCGGCATCTCGGTCACGGGCGTCGCCGCTCGCGCCGCCGCGCCGGCGGCGCCCCGCGACGGGCACCGCCTCGAGGTGCGAGGGCTCACGAAGCACTTCGGCGGCATCGTCGCCCTCGACGACGTCTCCTTCACGGTCGAGCCGGCCGAGGTCGTCGGGATCCTCGGGCCGAACGGCGCCGGCAAGACCACCCTCTTCGACGTCGTCAGCGGGTTCGAGCGACCGGAGCACGGGTCGGTCGCGCTCGTCGCCGCCGACGGGCGTCGCGTCGACCTGGTCCACCGCAGCCCGTCGGGTCGCGCCCGCGAGGGCCTCGGGCGCTCCTTCCAGGACGCCCGCCTGTTCCCGGCCCTCACCGTCGCCGAGACGATCGCGGTGGCGCTCGAGGATTCGATCGAGGTACGCGATCCCGTCGCCGCCGCGCTGTGGCTGCCCGCCGTGGCCACCTCCGAGCGCGACGCCCGTGATCGGGTCGACGAGCTCCTCGAGCTGTTCCGCCTCGGGGGCTTCGCCGACAAGTTCGTGCGCGAGCTCTCGACCGGCAGCCGACGGATCGTGGATCTGGCCGCCGTCGCGGCGCAGCACCCCGACGTCCTGCTGCTCGACGAGCCCTCGAGCGGCATCGCGCAGAAGGAAGCCGACGAGCTCGCGCCCCTCCTGCTCCGGGTCCGCGACGACCTCGGCGCCAGCCTCGTGGTCATCGAGCACGACCTGCCCTTCCTGCGTCGGGTGGCGAGCCGTTGGGTCGCCCTCGACCTCGGCGCGGTCATCGCCACCGGCAGCCCCGACGAGGTGACGGCCGATCCGGCGGTCGTCGCCGCGTACCTCGGCCGCGACCGGGGCCAGACCCGCGACCCCGAGCCGATCTCGACCGACCGAGGCCCGGAGCGGTGACCACGCGGCGACGTCCCGCGCCGACGCTGGCCTGACGCTGCCGACGGACGCGGCCGTGCTAGCCCGTAGGCACGACCGACGCCGCGGGTCCATGGCTCGCGCCACCGCCGACGGGACCGGACCGACCTGCCGAGGAGTGACGGAGCCGACCTTGCGGGTACACCAGCCCTCATGAACGAACTGCAGCCGGACCGGCCGCGGGTGACGGCGTCCATCGTCGCCCGCCGCGGCGGGGCTCCCGCACCTCCGGGCGCCTGGAAGCGGCCGCCGACGCCGGACCCACGCCGCCCCGACCGTTCCGGCGCGGTGACCCGCCTCGCCCCGCGCCCGGCCCGGGACGCGACGCCGGCCGACCCCTCGCGCCGCCGTGGCTGAGGCGCGCCGACGGGGGGGCCCGTCCCGGCGCACCATCCTGACCCGGTACCTGCCGATCGTCGCGGTGGTCGCCGTGATCGGGATCGTCGCCGCGGTGGTCAGCAGCGGCGGCGGGGGCGGGAAGTCGACGACGACGACCGCTCCGACCAAGGGCCTGCCCCTGACGTTCGACGAGGCCCAGGCACGCGGCGTGCACGTGAACTGGGGGCCGAAGTGCGACACGAGCACCGGCCGGGTGGCCGTCCCGCTGTCGTACGCGCCGCCGTGCATCCAGCCGCGGAACGGCGGCAACAACGGCGGCGCGACGGCGCCCGGCGTGACCGCGGACACGATCACGATCGCCCTCTACCAGTCGCAGCCCGACCCGTTGGCGGAGGCGGCGCTCCAGCAGAGCGGCAGCGACGAGAGCCTGGCCGCCGAGGCGCGCACCGTGCAGGCGTATGTCGACTTCTTCCAGTCGCACTACGAGACCTACGGCCGCCGGATCCGCGTCGTCCCGATCCGGGCCAGCGGCACGCCCGACGACGACGTCTCGGCCAAGGCCGACGCCGACCGGGTGGCGAACGAGGTGCACGCGTTCGCGTCGTTCGGGGGACCGAGCCTGACCAGCGCCTACGCCGACGAGCTGGCGTCGAAGGGCGTCCTCTGCCTCGGCGAGTGCGTGCTCGCCGAGACGAGCTCGTTCCTCCAGTCGCGCGCCCCCTACGTGTGGCCGTCCCTCGCCGCGCCGGACCAGGCCGCCCTCCCCTGGGCCCAGTTCGTGACCAGCCAGCTCAGCGGCCGCCCCGCCGCCCACGCCGGCGACCCGAAGCTCCGCGCCCAGCGGCGGGTCTTCGGCGACGTGCGCTTCGACGACGGCACCGGGATCTTCGACGCGACGTACAAGCAGTTCGCCCACACGCTGGCCGCGAAGCACACGAAGATCGCGGTGGACCTCAAGTACCAGCTCGACCTCACCCAGGCCCAGGCGATCTCGCGGACGCTCATCGCGTCGCTGAAGACGGCCCACGTGACCACCGTGTTCGTGGCCGCCGACCCGGTCTTCCCCCAGTTCCTCACCAAGGAGGCGACCGCCCAGGGCTACTTCCCGGAGTGGGTCGTGCTCGGCTACGCGTACACCGACACCGCCGTGTTCGGCCGCCAGTACGACCAGCGGCAGTGGGCCCACGCCTTCGGCGTCTCGCTGCTCCCGGCCCGCACCGACGACTCCGTCGACCAGCTGGCCACCATCTTGAGCTGGCAGACGGGCCGCCCGCCCGAAGCGAAGACGTTCCGGGTCCTCGTCCAGGCGCCCCTGATCTTCTTCACGGGCGTGCACCTGGCCGGGCCGCACCTCACCGCGGCCAGCTTCCGCGACGGCCTCTTCCGCTATCCCGCCACCCGGCCGCTCGTGCCGACGCTGCTGCACACGTCGTGGGGCCGCCACGGGATCTGGCCCGGCACCGACTACACGTGGGGCGACGACCTCACCGTGATCTGGTGGGACCCGAACGTCAGCGGCCCGGACGAGGTCGGCAACCAGGGTCGCGGGCTCTACCGCTACGCGCTCGCCGGCCGCCGCTACCTCCCCGGGCAGTGGCCAGCCGACGTCGGCCTCTTCGACGTGGGGCACTCGATCACGGTGCTCCACGCCCTCAGCGGCGACGAGCGTCCGCCGAGCTACCCGTCGCCAGCCTCAGGGACCCGCTGATCGGTCGCGTCGCGCACCACGCGGGCGGGGTTGCCGACGGCCACGCTGAAGTCGGGCAAGGCGCCGGTCACGACGGACCCGGCGCCGACGACGACGTGGCGGCCGACCGTGGCGCCCGGGAGCACGATGGTGCCGTGCCCGAGCCAGGACCCCGCGCCGATGCGGACGGGCTGGGGCGGCGCGAACTGCTGGCCGATCGGCGCGGTCGGGTCCTGGTAGCCGTGGTTGGCGTCGGTGATGTACACGTGGTGCCCGGTGAAGACGTCGTCGCCGATGTCGATGCGCTCGTGCCCGACGATCCCGCTGCCCTTCCCGATGAGACAGCGGTCCCCGATCGACACCACCGCCGCGCCCCCGAGCTCCTGGGTCGGTGACACGCCCGCCGACAGCGTGGCGTAGGGGCCGACCACCGTGGCGGCGCCGAGCTCGATGTAGCGCTCGCCGAACAGCGCCGCCACCGGGAAGCAGATCGCGCTCCCGGCGCCGAAGGCGCGGAAGCGGCGGGCCCGGGCGCTGTCGGGCCGGATCGTGGCCCAGTCGGTGAGGAGCTCCCACGCCGCGTCGAGCAGGTCCCCGACGAGCCGACGCCCCCGCGACGGGTGGGCCGGCCGCGGGGCCCCGTCTCCCGCTCGGTCCGGGGTGGTCACCGCTGCCAGCCCTGCGGCCGCAGCCGCTGCTCGCGGGCCGCGGCGCGCAGGCGCCGGAACATGACGGCGACGCCGACGATCGCCAGCACGCCGAGGGTCACCACCGCGGCGACGAGCACCGGCGGCCACGTGGGATCCATCCGCTCGGCCGCCGCGCCGAGCGGGACGGCGACGGCGGCGAGCATGGCCGGACTGTAGGCGGCCGGTCCGCTCGGGCCGCGCGGTCCCTTGTCGGGAGCGCCGCGCCCGGGCAGGATGCTCGCGAACCGGAGGGGGGCGATGGCGGCATCGGCACCGGTCAGGGCCGGCGTCTCGACGACCACGAAGCTGCTGGTCATCCTGGTGGCGGGCGCCGCGGTGTCGGTGGCGCTCGGCGTCTACGCCAACGAGCACACCGCCACCGGGGAGCGGCCGTACACCCTCTTCTTCAGCGGGACCATCCAGCTCAAGGTCTGGTTCGCGACCGCAGCCGTGGCGCTGGCGTGCGTACAGCTGCTCCTCGCCGCCCGGCTCTACGACAAGATCTCGATCCCCCGCCGCGCCCCGGCGTGGCTCGGCGACGCGCACCGCCTCGTCGGCACGTTCACGTTCGCGCTGACGCTGCCGGTCGCCTACGCGTGTCTGTGGGCGCTGGGCTTCCAGTCGGGCAGCACCCGGGTGCTGCTCCACGGCCTCCTCGGCTGCGTCTTCTACGGGGCCTTCGCCGTCAAGGTGCTCGTCGTCCGGACCCGCGGGCTGCCAGGCTGGGCCATCCCGGTGGCCGGCGGGCTCCTGTTCGCCGCGCTCGTCGGGCTCTTCCTGACCAGCAGCGTCTGGTTCTTCACGTCGTCGTCCGCGGCCCGGCCGATGTTCTGACGTGTTCCGCTGGGTCGTCAACGCCGCCGAGACGCTCGCCGCCGTGGGGGTCGTCGTGGTCGTGGTCTTCCTGTTCGCCAACGAGCCCGGCACGGCCAGCGCGGGCTCGCCGGGGGCGCGCATCTTCCAGGCCGACTGCGCCAGCTGCCACGGCGCCAGCGGGGAGGGGGTCGTCGGGCCCCGGCTGGCCGGTGGCGTGGTCGTCCGCCGCTTCCCGAACGAGGCCGACCAGATCGCCTTCGTCGCCGCCGGGCGAGGCGCGATGCCCGCCTTCGGGGCAACCCTCAGCCCGGTCGAGCTCCGGCAGGTCGTCGACTACACGCGCACGGGGCTCGGCAAGTAGGTGTTCGCGCCGGCGCCGATCCGCATCGGGTTGCTCTTCGACTTCCCGCAGCGCGACGGCGGTGACGACTTCGAGGCGTCCCTGCGACGCGGCGTCGATGAGGTCGCCGGCGAGGGTCGCCTCGACCGCGACGTCGAGTTCCTGCGGGTCGAGGCGACCGGCCTGCCGATCGGCACCGAGCACGCCCTCGTCGGCGGGTTCCGCGACCTGGACGCCGCCGGCTGCCTGGCGGTCGTCGGCCCCTCGATCAGCGACAACGGCCTCGTGGTCGCCCCGCTGGCCGACGCCGCCGGCCTCTCGTGCCTCAACTACACCGGCGGCGAGCGCACCCGGGGCCGCTGCGGCTTCCACTACCAGGTGGGGTCGCTCGAGGAGGAGCCGGTCGTGCTGGCCCAGCGGCTGGCGGCACGGGGCCTGCGGCGCCCGGCGGTCGTCTTCGACCGCTCGCCGGTGGGACGCCGCTACGCCGAGTGCTTCGACGCCGCCACGACCGGCGCCGGGCTCGAGCTGGCCGGGACGGCCGGCATCTCCCCGGTCGCCGAGCAGGTCACCGCGACCCTCGAGCGACTGCGCGCGCTCGAGCCCGACGCCCTCGTGTACCTCGGGCTCGGCGTGTCGTCCCATCCGGTGGCGGTCGGGCTCGCCGAGCTGGCCTGGGGCGTCCCGGTCGTCGCCAACTCGGCCCTGCTGTTCGGCTACCTCCGACCCGACTGGCGCGACGCCTGGGCGGGCTGGGAGTACGTGGACGTGGTCGCCGACGACAACGAGCGCCGGCGCCAGCTCGCCGCCCGGGCCTCCGCGGCCGCCGCCGGGCCGATGGGCTGCGCCGCCCTCGACATGGGCCGGCTCGTCGCCGAGGCGGTCGTGCGCGCCGACCACCTGACGCGCGCCGGGCTCCGCGACGGCTTCGAGCGGGTGAAGCGCCTCCCCGCCACCTGCGGGCGGGACGGCACGACGATGGGCTTCGGGCACTTCGACCACGGGGCCCTGCACGGCGACTACCTCGTGCTCCGCACCTGGGACGGCGGCCGGAGCGTCCAGGTCGACTAGCCCGCTCGGGCGTCACACCCCCGTGGTCTGCTCGGCCGGGTCCCCGGACCGACCGAGGGCCGAGAATTACACTGCTGTCATTCAGGGAGGGACGCCATGGACGCCACCGGCACCGTGATCACGACGGCCGAGCCCGCGGCCCCGGTTCGCTGGGAGCCGTGCGCCGAGCCCCGCCTCGGCGAGGCGGTCGGCACCTGTTCCTCCTGCGGCTGGCCCGTCGACGACCACGGCGCCGAGCGGCTGGCCGCCCCGCCCCGCGCCGCCTGAGGCCTCGCCTCAGGCCGACTTCCGCGACCGGGGGGCGCGCTTCTTCGCCGGCGCGCCCCGCTCGGCCCCGGCGGCCGCCGCCTCGGGCGCCCCGGCTCGGGCCAGGCTCGCCTCCAGCGCCGCCATGAGGTCGACGACCTTGCCCGGCTCCTCGACCGTCGGCTCGGCCACGATCTCCTCGCCGGCGGCCTTCCGCCGGATGACCTCCAGGAGCTGCTCCCGGTACTCGTCGTGATACCGCTCGGGCTCGAAGTGGCCCGACAGGGCCTCGATGAGCTGGCGGGCCATCGCCACCTCGCGCTCGCTCGGGTCCGCCGGCGCCGCGTCCTCGGGGATCAGCCCGCTGCGCGCCTGCACCTCGTCGGCGTAGCGCATGGTCTCGAGGCAGAGGATCCCGTCCAGCGGCCGGATGGCGACGAGGCTCTCCTTCGAGCGGATGACGACGCGGCCGATCGCCACCTTGTGCAGCTCGCTCATCGCCTCCACGAGCAGCCGGTACGGCTTCAAGGCGGCGGCGTCGGGCGCCAGGTAGTAGGGCTGCTCGAAGTAGAGGGGGTCGATCTCCTCGAGGTCGACGAAGTCCTCGATCTCGATCATCCGGCTCGCCTTCGGGGCCAGCGCCCGCATCTCCTCGTCGTCCACGACCACGTACTGGCCCGGCGAGATCTCGTAGCCCTTGCGGATCCGCTCGTTCGGCACCTCGTCGCCCGTCGCCTCCGACACCTTCCGGTAGCGGATGCGGGCGTTCGTCCCGTCCTCGAGCTGGTTGAACCGCACGTCCTGGCTCTTGGTGGCCGAGACCACCCGAACCGGGACCGCGACGAGCCCGAAGCTGATGCTGCCTGTCCAGATCGCGCTTGGCACCCCACTAGGTTCGCAGAGCGTGCCGGCCGGATCCAAAGCGGTCATCGACGTGGCGGGCCGCCGGCTGACCCTCTCGAACCTGGAGAAGGTCCTCTACCCGGCGGCGGGGTTCACGAAGGCGGGGGTGATCGACTACTACGTCCGGGTCGCGCCGACGATGCTCCCCCACCTGGCCGGCCGGGCCGTCACCATGGTCCGCTTCCCCAACGGCGTCGACGGCGGGTCCTTCTTCGAGAAGCGCTGCCCGTCCCACGCCCCGGCCTGGGTCCGCCGAGCCCCCTCGGAGGGGGACCTCGTGGCCTGCGTCGTCGACGACGCGCCGACGCTGGTCTGGACCGCGAACCTGGCCGCGCTCGAGCTCCACACCCTCCAGGCCCGGGTCGACGACCCCGACCATCCCACCTCCATGGTCTTCGACCTCGACCCCGGCCCCCCCGCCGACGTGCTGGCCTGCTGCCGGGTGGCGCTGGACCTCCGGGACACGCTCGAGCGCCTCGGGCTCGCGAGCGTGGTGAAGACGTCGGGGAACAAGGGCCTGCACCTCGCCGTGCCCGTCCGCGGCGCCACCGCCGACGCGACGAAGACCTTCGCCCGGAGCCTCGGCCAGCTCCTGGCGGCGCAGGCACCGGACCGCGTGACCGTGGTGATGGCGAAGGAGCAGCGGGCCAACCGGGTCTTCGTCGACTGGAGCCAGAACGACCGGCACAAGACCACCGTGTGCGCCTACTCCCTCCGGGCGCAGCCGCGGCCGATGGTGTCGACGCCGGTCGCCTGGGACGAGATCTCGGACGCCCTCGATCGCGGCGACCCGGCCGCGCTCAGCTTCGAGGCCCCCGACGTCCTGACCCGGATCGATCGGCTCGGCGACCCCTACGCCGCGAACCTCGACACCGACCAGCCCCTCCCGAGGCCGGTCAGCAGCGAGTGACGCGAGCGCGCCCCGAGCCTGTGGCGATGGACCTGCGAGGCAAGGTCGCGATCGTGACCGGCGCCAGCCGCGGCGTCGGCGCCGCCACCGCCGTCGCGCTCGGCGCCCTCGGCGCGCGCGTCGCCTGCGCGGCGCGCGCCACCGACGCCTCGCCGCTGCGGCTCCCCGGCACGATCGACGCCACCGTCCGCCGCGTCGTCGAGGCCGGCGGCGAGGCCATCGCGGTGCCGACGAACCTCGCCCGCGACGAGGACGTCGAGGCGATGGTGGCCGCGACCACCGACGCCTTCGGGGGCGTCGACGTCCTCGTGAACAACGCCGCGATCACGTTCCCCGGTGACCTCGGGATCGAGCTGAAGCGGTTCGACCTCGTGCTGAACGTCGACCTGCGCGCCCCGCTGCTCGCCATCCGCGCCGTGGTCCCGTCCATGCGGGCGCGCGGCGGGGGACGAATCCTCAACGTGTCGTCGGCGGCCGCCCTCAACTACATCCCCGGGCTCATGGCCTACGGGATGGCGAAGCTGGCCCTCGAGCACCTGACGGTGTCCGCCGCGGCCCAGCTGCGCGAGGCCGGCATCGCCGTCAACACCTTCCGGATCGACGTCCCGGTGGCGAGCGAGGGCTTCGTCGCCAACGCCCCCGAGCTCGACCACTCCGACTGGGAGCCCTCCGAGGTCGCCGCCGAGGGCATCGTCTGGATGCTCGGGCAGCCCGACTCGTACACCGGCAACAACGTCGGCATGGCGCGCCTTCGGGCCGACGAGGGGATCATGGGCGGCGGCGGGCGGGCCCCGACGGGCGGGCTCGTCGTCGAGAACCCGATGCGGCTGCCCTAGCCGCGCCGCGGCGTTGCCGCGAGCCCCGCCAGGCCCCCTCCTACATTGAGCGTCGATGCCGCCGCGACCACCCCGCGACTCGCAGCGCGCCCGCGTCTACCGGGCCGAGCTGCCGCTGGCGGCCAGCCCCCTGCCGGGCCTCGCCGCCTGCGCCCGCTTCGCCGACCGCGTCGTCGGCACGCTGTGGTGGCACGCCCGCTTCCCGGAGCTCACCCTCGAGCGGCTGCCCCGGCTGCGGCCCGGTTCCGGGGCCCGCACCGCCTTCTTCAGCGAGACCGACGACGGGCTCGCCATCACGCTGCCGCGCCGCTACCGCACGAAGGGCATCCTGCTCCACGAGCTGGCGCACTGGGCGCTGCACGACCAGCCCGACCTGCCGACGCACGGCGCCACCTTCGCCCGCCTCGTGCTCGACGCCACCGACGAGTTCTGCGGGCCCGAGCGGGCCCGGGCGCTGGCCGACGCCTACCGGTCCGAGCGGGTGCGGATCGGCGCGCCCCCGCGCCAGGGCCCGGACGGCCGCTGGCGCTACGGCTGGGACGAGCGCCTCCGCCTCGCCGTGGGCCGCCGGCTCGCCGTGCACGTCGACGGCGACGCGCCGATTCGGGGCGTGCTGGAGACCACCGAGCAGCGCGGCGCGACGCTCGTCCTGCGCGACCGTGACGGCACGCGGCGCGTCGACACCGCGGCCGTCTGGGCCGTGGAGCGGGCCCGGTAGCCTGCGCGCGTGCAGGAGGCCAGCCGGCGGGCGGTGCTGGCCGCGCTCCTGGCCAACCTCGGCATCGCGGTCGCGAAGTTCGCCGCCTTCGCGCTCACGGGAGCCACCGCGCTGCTCGCCGAGGCCATCCACTCGGTCGCCGACTCCGGCAACGAGGCACTCCTCGCGCTGGGGGGCCGGCGGTCGCGGCGCGAGCCGACCGCCGAGCACCCGTTCGGCTACGCCCGCGAGCGGTACTTCTACGCGTTCGTCGTCGCGCTCGTCCTCTTCTCGCTCGGGTCCCTGTTCGCGATCTACGAGGGCGTCGACCGCCTCGCGCACCCCAGCGACGTCGGGAGCCCGGTCGTGGGCTTCGCCGTGCTGGGCTTCGCGTTCGTGCTCGAGAGCCTCTCCCTGCGCACCGCGACCCGGGCGGCCAGGGGGCAGCGCGGCGACGCCAGCTGGTGGCGGTTCATCCGCACGACGAAGGCACCCGAGCTGCCCGTGGTGCTCCTCGAGGACTTCGCCGGCCTCGTCGGGCTGCTGCTCGCCGCGCTCGGGCTGACCCTCACCGTGGCCACCGGCGACCCGGCCTACGACGCCGCCGCCAGCGTCGCCATCGGGGCCCTGCTCGGCGTCATCGCGGCGCTGCTGGCGGTGGAGACCCAGAGCCTCCTCATCGGCGAGGCCGCCTCCCCGGCGGACCAGGCCGCGATCCGGGCCGCCATCGTGACCAGCCCCGACATCGACCGCCTGATCCACCTCCGCACCCAGCACCTCGGGCCCGAGGACCTGCTGGTGGCGGCGAAGATCGACCTGGCCCCGCGCGCCGACCGCGACACCGCCCGCGCCATCGACCGGGTCGAGGCCCGCATCCGGGCCCGGGTCCCGCACGCCCGCGTCATCTACCTCGAGCCCGACGAGTACCGCCGCCGCGACGGCACCTAGCGAGCCGCCCCTTCGGTGCTGGGGCCGACGGTCAGCGGCCCGGCCCGACCGGCCCGCCGTCGAAGGTCCAGCGGGTCGGCGAGCCGACGAAGTCGGCCTCGGTGAGCCCGAACGCCCGCCGCGGGCGGAGCTGGAAGCAGACGTTCTCGGTGAAGAACTCGACCGAGTAGCTCGTCTCGTACTTCCGGTTGACCGCGTCGGCGAACGCCGCGATCGAGTCGGCGTCGTCGACCCGAGCCACGGCTCCCTCGACGATGACCGGCTCGAGGGCGTTGTCGGTGGTGATGACCGCCTGCGGGTTGCGCTCGAGGTTCCGCGTCTTCCGGGCCCTCCCGCCGGCGCTGAACCACACCGCGTCGGACCACCAGACGCCCCACACCGGCGTCACGTGCGGTCGCCCGTCGGGCCACACGGTGGCGAGCCAGTAGTCGTGCGACGCCGCGAGCCGCTCGGTCGCCCACGACCACGGCAGGAGGCCCGTCCCGACGTCGGCGGCGGCGATCCCGTAGTCGGGCATGTGGGGACGGCTGGCGTGCGGCTCCATGGCGGTCCTCCCGGCCGTCCCGATGATGCTCCAGTCGGGGCGACGCCGGGTCGGCCAGAATCGGGCCGTGACCCCGGACCCGCTGCCTCGGCTCCGACGGCTCTGCCTGGCCCTGCCGGAGACGACGGAGCGACTCAGCCACGGCGAGCCCACCTGGTTCGTGGGCGGCCGCACGACGTTCGTCATGTACGCGGACCACCACCACGACGATCGGGTCGCCTGCTGGTGTGCTGCGCCGGCCGGCGCCCAGCGCGCCCGAGTCGCCGAGGACCCTCACCGGTTCTTCGCCCCGCCGTACGTCGGAGGGCGCGGCTGGGTCGGCGTGTGGCTCGATGTGCCGGTCAACTGGGACCAGATGGCCGACCTGGTGGCCGACGCGTACCAGACCGTCGCCCCCAAGCGGCTGGTGGCGGCGCTCGACCGTCGAGGCCCCGCGACGCCGGCTCCCGCCGGGCGCGAGCGGCCGCGCAGGAGCGGAGGACGGCGATGAAGAAGCTGGCCGACTACGGCGCCGACGACCACCCCGCCGACGACCCGGAGCGGGCCCGGCTCGCCTGGGCCGTGGCCGCGCTCGACGACTGCGACGGCTGCGAGGCCGAGCGGGTGGAGCTGACGCTCGAGGAGATGGCGCGGCCGGGCACCGGGCTCGTGGCGCACCTGGCGCCGTCGACGGCGCGTCGGGTCCGCGCCGCGCTGCGGGCCGCGCTCCAGGACATGGGGGAGGACCCCGGCCCGTAGCCGGGCGGGCTAGAGCGGCGGGGCGAAGGCGTCGAGCGACGCGATGGCCTGGAGGCTCCGGTCGAGCAGGGCCCGGCACACCTCGACGTGGCGGGCGTCCTCGATCGTCAGCGCGCCGGCGGCGATGACCGGGTAGGCGAACCCGAGGGCGGCCCCGTAGCGGTACATCTCCCACGCCCACTCGGGTGGGGCCTCGACGCCCAGCTCGGCGAGGTCGGCCACGTAGGTGTGGAACGCGGCCTCGTAGCCGGCGCGGTCGTCGACGTTCAGGCTCTGGGTCACCAGGTAGGCGAGGTCGCGGGGCCCGACCGAGCGGTCGACGAGCTGCCAGTCGACCGCGACCACCTCCCCGTCCGGGGTGAAGAACAGGTTGTCGAGCCGCCAGTCCGCGTGCGCGAGCACGAGCGGCGGCTCGGACAGCTTCGCGAACAACGCGGGGATGCGCGCCGGGAACTCGTCGCCGAAGCGTCGCACCGCGGGGGTGATCGCGTCGGGGAACAGCTCCTGGAACCGGGGCCACGCCAGCTCGTAGGCCATCGCGACCGCGCCGGGATACGGATCGTCGCAGAGGCGGGGCAGCCACTCGACCTCGGCCAAGGCCGGGTCGTCCCAGAAGCAGGCGTGGAGCCGCGCCAGCGTGCGGATCGCCGGCCGCGCCTCGCTGACGGTGCAGCCCGCGACCTGGTCGAAGGCCCGGCCCCGCGGTGCGACGTCCTCGAGGAGGAGCACCGTGTCCTGGGTCGCGGGGTCGTGGGCGGCGTAGTGGCACGCGGGGTGCCCGATCGCCGTGCGGCCAGACAGCTCGGTGTAGAACCCGACCTCACGCCCGTACATGTTCAAGACCGTGGCCACGAAGCGGGTCTCGTCGGTCGGGGCGGCCAGCTTGGCGATCAGGACGCTCGACCCGTCCGGCCCGGCAAGCTCGACGCGGAAGAGCTGGCCGACGAGGCCGACGCCGACGCCGAGCGGCGTCGACTCGACGCTGGTGATCCTCCGCCCGAGGGCCTCGGTGCACCAGGCGGGGGTGAGGTCCGCCGCCGTCCGCGGGATGCTCATTCGGCGTCGACGCCCGCGAGCAGCCACTCGGTCAGGCGGCGCGGCGTCTCGACGAGCATCGGGAACAGCGCGTCTCGGCGGGGCAGCCGCACGTGCCGGCGCCGACGCTCGATGGCGTGGACGAGCGCGTCGGCGACGTCGTCCATGTCCAGGTCCAGGGCCAGGTGCAGCGAGGCGAGGCGCGCCAGCGCCCGTCGGGTCGGCTCGTGCCCGCGCAGGCTCTCCATCATCGTGCCCGTGACCGGGCCGATCTCGGCCAGGGTGGTCGTGATCGGCGTCCCCTTCAGCTCGGCGCGCAGCGAGGCCGTGAAGTGGCTGAGGCCCGCCTTCGAGGTGGCGTAGGGGACGAGCCCGGGCAGCGCGTTCGTGCCGGCGATCGACGACACGTTCACGATGTGGCCGCGGCCGCGCTCCCGCATCCGCGGGATCACCGCCCGGCAGAGCAGCATCGGCGCCAGCAGGTTGACGGTGACCAGCGCCTGGATCCGGTCCGGCGCCAGGTCGGTGAACGAGCCGGTGAGGTCGAGGCCGGCGTTGTTGACGAGGATGTCGACGGGCCCCCGCGTCGCGATCTGGTGCACGAGCGGGTCGATCGTGTCGAGGTCGGCGAGGTCGGCCGGGTAGGCGGCGCCGCCGAGGTCGGCGGCGAGCTTCGCCAGCGGCTCGGCCGAGCGGGCGACGAGCGCGAGGTCCGCGCCGCGCGCCGCGAGGCGGGTGGCGAGCGTCGCGCCGAGGCCACGCGAGGCGCCGGTGACGACGACGCGGGAGCCGGCGACGTTCAGGTCCGTGCCCCCCGGCGGCGACGGGCGACGCTCGGCCCGCGCTTCGAGTCCCCCCGCACCCGAACCCTCCCCCTCGGCGCCGCGTCCTGCGTGCTTCGTGCCGCGGAGCGTGGCGCGCGGCCCGACTATATCGGCGCGGGGAATCGGCGCCGGGCCGGCGCGTGGTGCTAGCGGCCGGGCCCGTCGAGTCGCCGCAGCTCGGCGGCGTAGCGGCGGCCGTTGCGCACGTAGTTCGCCGCGTTCGGCTCGATCATGTCGGGCGTGACCGCGTCGAGGCGCAGCGTGGCGGGCACGCCGAGCGCCATCGCCCGGGAGGGCACCTCCATGTCGTTCGGCACGAGGGCGCTGGCGCCGACCAGCGCGTGGGTGCGGACGGTCGCCCGGTGGAGGACCACCGAGTTGGTGCCGACGAGCGCCCGGTCCTCGACCGTGCAGCACTCGAGGTGGGCGAGGTGGCCGATGACACAGTCGTCGCCGATCACGGTGGGCAGCTCGGCCGTGCAGTGGATCACCGTCCCGTCCTGGATCGAGGTCCGGGCCCCGATGCGGATCCAGCCGTAGTCGCCGCGCAGGACCGCCTGCGGCCAGACCGTCGAGCCCGGCCCGATCGTCACGCTCCCGATGACGGTGGCGTCGGGATGGACCCACGCCTCCGGGTCCACGTCGGGCACGGCGTCACCGAGCGCGTAGATGGCCACGGCGCTGAAGGTAGCCTCGGGTCGTGCTCGACACCCTCTCCGTCGACGAGCACGTCGCCGCCATCGACCGTGACGGCTACGCGATCCTCGAGGGCGCCATCGAGCCCGAGCTCGTCGACGCGCTCACCGCCGACCTGGCTCGCCTCGAGGACTGCTTCCAGGTCCAGCCGTCCGACAACAGCTTCGAGGGTTCCCGAACCGTTCGCATCTACAACCTGCTCGCCTTCGGCAAGCTCTACGAGGCCATCCCCGTGCACGAGCACGTGCTGCCCATCGTGGAGCGAGTCCTCGACCCGGGCTGCCTCGTGTCCTCGCTCTCGTCGATCGCCATCCTCCCCGGCGAGACCGCCCAGCCGATCCACGCCGACGACCAGCTGATCCCGCTCCCGAAGCCGCACGTGCCGACCGTGTGCAACACCATGTGGGCCCTCACCGACTTCACCGAGCGCAACGGCGCCACGCGCATCGTCCCGGGGACGCACACCGCCGACCACTCCCCCGACTACGGCGCGCCCTACGACTCGATCGCGGCGGAGATGCCGAAGGGGAGCGTGCTGGTGTGGCACGGCAGCCTCTGGCACGGCGGCGGCGGCAACCAGACCGACGAGCGCCGGGTCGGGATCGCCATGAACTACTGCGCGGGCTGGATCCGCCAGCAGGAGAACCAGCAGCTCGGCATCCCCCGGGACGTCGCCGCGGGCTTCTCGCCGCGACTCCGCCGTCTGGTCGGCTACGGCATCTACACCGGGCTCATCGGCCACATCGACAAGCACGACCCGGTCGAGATGCTCGGCGAGGCGCCGGCCGACGACCCGATGGTGTGGGACCAGATCTGACGCTGGTCACGTGACGACGGCGCCGCCGTCGACCGCGAAGGCGTGACCGACGACGAACGAGGCGGCGTCGGAGAGCAGCCACACCATCGCCTGCGCGATCTCGTCGGGCCGGGCCAGGCGGCCGATCGGCGCCGACTGCGCCATCGCCCGCTCGATCGCGGGGTCGCCGCCCATGAAGCCCTCGAGCATCGGCGTGCGGGTGCTGCCCGGGCACACGGCGTTGATGCGGATCCCGTCCTTTATGTACTCGAGCGCGGCGGCGCGGGTGAGGCCGACGACGCCGTGCTTGCTGGCGACGTAGGCCGGCAGCCCCGCGAACCCGACCAGTCCCGCCCCCGACGACGTGTTCACGATCGCGCCGCCACCCTGGGCGAGCATCGCCGGGATCTCGTGCTTGAGGCCCAGGAACACGCCGGTGAGGTTCAGGGCCAGGACCCGGTTCCAGTCGTCGAGCGAGTAGTCCGCGGTCGACGCCGACGGGCCGGTGGTGCCGGCGTTGTTGATCGCACCGTCGAGGCGACCGAAGGTGTCGAGGGCGACGGCCACGGCGGCGGCCACGTCGGGCTCCCGGGTCACGTCGGTGGGCTGGAAGGCGGCGTCGCCGCCCCCAGCCCGCACGTCGCGGACGACCGCCTCGCCGTGGGCGGCGTCGAGGTCGGCCACCACGACCCGGGCGCCGCGGTCGGCCAGCAGCCCCACCGCGGCGGCGCCGAGGCCGGACGCGCCGCCGGTGACGAGCACGACCTTGCCCTCGAACTCGGGCGCCTCGTCCATCCGCTCCCCTCGCCGACGCCGGCGCCGGACCATACGCCCTACAGCCTCGGCGCTCGCGCGCCGATACGCGTGCCATGGCGAAGACCGCCGAGCGGAGCGGGTCGGACCAGCCCTCGCCGAAGGACGTCGGACGCCACCTCCGCCAGGTTCGGAAGCAGCAGGGCCTCTCTCGAGGGGTGGTGGCGCGGTCGGCCGGACTGACGCGCCGGGAGCTCGCCGCGTACGAGCGGGGGCGCGCCGAGGTGCCGGAGAGCGACCTCTGGTGCCTGGCCGGGTCGTGCGGCGTCGAGGTCTCCGAGCTCCTCCCCCAGCGCGACTCGCTCCAGATCAGCCCCGACCTGGCGACGATCGGCGTCGGCGACACCATTCGCCGGCTGCGGGAGCCGGCCCAGCCCGACGGTCTCCTCCGCGAGTACCTGGCCATGATCTACGAGCTCCGGAGCCTCCCGCCTGGCAGCCGCGTCCCCCTCCGCGAGCCCGACCTCGCCGCGCTCGCCACCGCCCTCGGCGGCACCCCCGACGCCATCGAGCAGAAGCTGATCGAGCTGATCGGCGCCTCGCCCGACGAGGCCGCCCGCATCCGGGCGATGATCCTGCAGCCGCGGTCCCTGGCCAGCCCTGCGCCGACCCCCGCCGACCCCTACGCGGCGCTCCACACCGACGAGGTGCCGCCGGCGGTCGAGCAGTTCTTCGCCAGCCCGGGTCCGACCGACCCCTTCGCCACCCCCGACGCCGGCGCGGCCCCAGCCGACCCGAACGCCGTGAATCCGGACGCGTTCTGGCCTGGCTCCGCGCCGACGGCGCCCCCGACGGCCCCCCCGCCCGCGACCGGGCCGACGGCCGACCCGTTCGCCGCGCCCGCCCCCTTCTCGCCCGAGCCGGCCCCGGTGATCCCCGAGGTGCTGCGACCCCCCGCGCCCCCTCCCCCCGCGCCGGCCGAGCCGATGCCCACCGCCGCCCAGTGGCCCGCGCCGGAGCCGGTCGCCGGAGCCCCCTCGAACCCCTTCGAGGGCCCGGTGGACCCGCAGGCCGCCGCCGCCGCGACCCTGCGCGACCCGTTCGCGCCGCCGCCGGCCGAGGACCCGCTCGTCCCACCGCCGCTGCCCCCCGACCCGTTCGGGGTCCCGCCCGCCGCCGGCCAGTCGAGCCCCGGCGCCGCCATCGAGCCCCCGCCCGCTGCGCCCGCTCCGCCCGAGCCGCCGAGCGGCAACGGGCACGGCGTCGTGGTCGACGACCCCTTCGCCGACTCCGGCCCCGCCGAGCCGATCCCCGAGCCGATCGACCTCGGCGTCCAGGTCCTCGACGCCATCGTCGTCGACGACCCGATGAGCGCGCCGTCCCCGGCGCCGCCGGCGACCGAGCTCGCGGCCCCGGAGCCCACCGAGGTCCGGGGCGACGACGTCGACGTGCTGACCCCCGGCCGCCCCGACGAGACCAGGCCGATCATCGGGCCGGCGAACCCGATCACCTGGAACGCGGGCACCGGCGCCCCCGCCGCGCCGGTCCCGGCGCCTCCGGCCGCCGCGCCGGAGCCCCTGGCCGCGGCGCCGGTCCCTGAGCCCCCGGCCGCCACGCCGGTGGACACCACGCCTCGGTTCGAGCGCGCGAGCGCCCGGTGGCAGATCGGCGGGATCTTCCCCGCCACCGCCATGGCCGACGACGGGACCCTGGCGCTCCGCCGGGCCGACGCCCGCTGGGCGCTCACCGACCTCACCGCTCCCGGCGACTGCATCCTCGAGGCCGCGTTCGACTTCCGCGCCGGCTCCGGGTTCGGCGTCATCTTCCGCGGCTCGATCGACGAGGGCGAGCGCATCACGGGCTACTCCTTCGACGTCGACCCGATCGCCGGCGGCGGCGGCTACCTCGTGCGGCTTTGGGAGGGGAACCGGCAGCACTGGCGCCCCGTGGCCCAGGCGCCGGTCACCGACCCGGCGCTGCTGTACGGGCGCCACGTCGTGCGCATCACGCTGCGGGCCGACCAGCTGACCGTGGTCGTCGACGGCGACCAGGTGCTCGACGTGCCCGCGCTCAGCCGGGCCACCGTCGAGCTCGGCCGCGAGCCCTGCCGAGGCGACCGGGTCGGCGTGCAGGCCTGGTCCACGACCGAGGTCACAGTCGAGTCCTTCCGGGTCGCCAACCTCTGAGTCCCGACCGGCGACGCCTCGCCGGGAGGAGCCGACCGCCGAGCCCGTGACCGTCGGCCTCGCCGCCAGCGCCGGTCAGCCGAAGGTCACGAGCGCCGAGGTGCGCACCTCGTCGTCGCAGGTGAGCCAGCAGGCCAGCCGCTCGCGGTCCGGCGCCGTCCGCAGCTCCACCGTCTCGCCGAGGTCGACGGCCACCCGGTACTCGATCTCGGCCCGAGCCAGCCGTCGTGGCGCGCGACGCGCCAGCTCGTCCTCGACCGCGGCCCACGACGCCGCGTTGTTCACGTGGTCCACGACGTCGACGTCGGTGACCCGCAGCGGCCACGGCCGACGGTCGCAGCCACGCGGCGGGGGCGGGTGCCGCAGCCGGCTCGTCACCCGACGCGTGCCGGCGGCGCCGCCGTACAGGTCGAAGAAGCGGTCCCGGATCGGCGCCGGCCGGCCGGCGTCGTCGACGTACACCCACAGCGCCACCGCCTCGGCGGCGACGCGGCCGTCCACGACGGCGATGGTGCGCCGCTCGGCGAAGCGGCGGCCGGCGCCGCTGCAGAAGGTGGTCAGCTCGACGTCGTCCTGGAACCGCGGCAGCTCGCCGAGGGCCAGGGCGAGCCGGCGCAAGACCCACACCCCGACGAGCCCGACCTCCTCGACGTCATCGTCGGCGACGTCCTGCAGGTAGCGGGCGAGGGCGTCGAGCCGGAGCCGGCCGCCGGCGGTCACGTCGCCGAGGCGGACGCGGCGCCGCCGGGTGACCCGGCGCCCGGCTTCCGGCAGCGGGAGGAACTCCTGCGGGTCGACGACGACCGACGGCGCCGCGGGCCGCCCGGTCGCGCGCACGTCACCGGCGGGCGTGGCCACGGTCAGCCGCCCTGAGTGCCGACCTTGAGCTCGCGGAACGGCGTCTGCTTGTCGGGACCGGGCTCCTTCGGCAGCCCGAGGACCCGCTCGCCGATGATGTTCTTCTGGATCTCATCGGTGCCGCCGTAGATCGAGGGCGCCGGCGCGAAGAGCGTCATCGCCTGGGCCACGCCGCCGCCCGTCGTCTCGGGCCCCATCACCATGCCCTCGGGGCCGAGCACCTCGGGGCCGAGGTCACGGGCCAGGCGCGCCACCCGGCTCATGAGCAGCTTGGCGGTGTTGGCCTCCGGACCCGGGCCGCGCCCTGCGCTGCGCGCCGCCTTCACGCGCAGCGCGGTCATGCGGCCCACCTCGTTCAGGCTGTACAGCTCGGCCAGGCGCTGGCGCACGAGCGGGTCGTCGCGCCGCCCGAGCTTCTCGGCCAGGCCGCGCAGCAGGTCGAAGGCCTGGCCGAAGGCGGCGGGCTGGACCGCGCCGCTGCGGGCCACGCGCTCGGCGAGGTCCCCGGCGCGCTGCTCGAGCATGCCGCCCTTGCGGCCCGGGAAGGCGGCGCCGCCGGCGCCGCTGCCGCCGGTCCCGAGACCCGCCCGTTCGGCGGCGAGGGTGGTGTTGGCGACCGCCCAGCCCTGGTCGACGCCCCCGAGCACGGCGGCGTCGGGCACGCGGGCGTCGTCGAAGAACACCTCGCTGAACAGGGCCCGGCCGGTCATCTCGCGCAGCGGGCGCACCTCGACGCCGCGCTGGTGCATCGGGAACAGGAAGTAGGTGATCCCTTGGTGCTTCGGGGCGTCCGGGTTCGTGCGGGCCAGCAGCATCCCGAGGTCCGCGATCGTCGCGCCCGATGTCCACACCTTCTGCCCGGTGATGACCCACTCGTCGCCGTCGCGCACCGCTCGAGCCTGCAGGCTGGCCAGGTCCGAGCCGGCGCCGGGCTCGCTGAAGAGCTGGCACCAGCCCTCCTCGCCGGTGACGATCGGCCGCAGGTAGCGGTCGCGCTGCTCGTCGGTGCCGTGGGCGAGGATCGTCGGCCCGGCGAGCAGCATCCCGAGCCCGGCCGGCGCCCCGATGGCGCCGGCGGCGCGGAGCTCGGCCGTCACGATCGGGACCAGCTCGCGCGGCAGGTCTCGGCCCAACCAGGCGCGGGGCCAGGTCGGCACCGCCCAGCCGGCGTCGGCGAGGCGGGCCCACCACTCCCCCACGGTCAGGTCGGGGTCCCACGCCTCGTCGAGGAAGGCCCGGAGCTCGGCCCGGACGTCGTCCTCGCTGACCGCCGGCATCAGCGTCGCCCCGGGTCGTCCAGGAGCTCGAGGACCCGTTCCGACGGTCGAGCGATGAGCCCGCGCTCGCCCCGGATGACGACCGGCCGCTGCATGAGCTCCGGGTGCTCGAGCAGCAGCGTGACCACCGCGTCCCGGGTCCGGTACCCGTCGGGGTCGAGGCCCAGCTCCTGGAACCGGCCGTCGACGCGGACCAGGTCGGCGGGCGGCGGGGCGATCGTGTCGAGGATCCACTCGAGCGTCGCCCGGTCGGGTGGCGTCTGCAGATACTCGACGACCTCGACGTCGGCGCCGCGCTCGGCAAGCAACTCCAGGGCGCCGCGGGACTTCGAGCACCGTGGGTTGTGGTACACGAGCAGGTCGCCCACGCCCCGCAGGGTACCGTTGCCCGGTCGGCGGCACGATCTTGGGAGCAGCCCGATGAGCATCGACCACGCCGAGTTCCAGGCCCTCGGGCGCGACGACGTCAACGCCGTCGAGTCGATCCTGGCCGACGACGACGTGGACTTCGGCGTCGAGGCCCACGCCACCGCGGTCGGCGGCGACGCCGTCTTCACCTGGGACTACGACCGGAGCCGCCAGGGGCTCTCGAAGCTGTACGAGCGGGCGAAGACGTCGCAGTGGAACGGCGCCACCGACCTCGACTGGAGCACCGACGTGGACGTCGAGGCGGTCGCCCAGGAGATGTCACTCGCCATGGCCCCGCTGCGGCGCCTGCTCACCGACCTGCCCGGGTCGCCGCTCCAGAGCTGGGACGAGACCCACTGGAACCAGCTCGCCGTCGAGGCCTTCCGCTGGCGGATGAGCCAGTTCCTGCACGGCGAGCAGGGCGCGCTGGTCTGCACGGCCAAGATCGTCGAGACCGTCCCGTGGATCGACGCCAAGTACTACGCGGCCACGCAGGTGATGGACGAGGCCCGCCACGTCGAGGTCTTCTCGCGCTACCTCGACAGCAAGCTCGGTGGCGGCTACCCGGTGAACCCGAACCTCCAGCTCCTCATCGACGACGTGATCCGCGACCACCGCTGGGACATGACGTACATGGGCATGCAGATCATGATCGAGGGGCTGGCCCTCGCCGCCTTCGGGTTCATGCACCAGGTGACCGCCGAGCCGCTGCTGAAGAAGCTGCTCCGCTACGTGCTGTCCGACGAGGCCCGCCACGTCGCCTTCGGCGTCCTGTCGCTGCAGGAGTACTACGCCGGGCTCGACGCCGCCGAGATCCGGGAGCGGCAGGAGTTCGCGTTCGAGGCCGCGCTCCGCATGCGCGACCGGCTGATGATGCACACGGTGTGGGAGCGCTGCGGCATCGATCGGGAGACGATCACGCGGATGCTGTTCGAGGTCCGCCGGCCGGGCGTCAACCCGTTCCAGGCCTCGCTGTTCTCGAAGATCGTCCCGAACTGCAAGAAGCTTGGCCTCCTGGACGCCGGCGACGGCTGGCTGCGCGACCGGTTCACCGAGATCGGTGTCATCGAGTTCGAGCACGCGCCGGACACCGAGGTCGAGTACGAGCTGCTCGACGCCGTCGCCGCCGACCGCGCCTCGTCCTGACGGCCGCTCAGCCCAGCCGCAGCTGCGGCCGGCACACCGCGTCGTCGAGCAGCTCGAGGTAGCGGGCGCGGGGCACCTCGAGGGCGCCGAGCGTCGCCAGGTGCGGCGTGCACCACTGCACGTCGAAGAGGACCCCGCCGCCGGCGCCGAGCCGCTCGATCACGGCCGCCACCGCCACCTTCGAGGCGTCGCGAGCCCGGTGGAACATCGACTCGCCGGCGAAGAACCCGCCGACGGCCACGCCGTACAGGCCGCCGACGAGCAGCGGCGGGCCCTCGGCGGGCGGACCCCAGACCTCGACGCTGTGCGCCCACCCCAGGGTGTGCAGCCGCGCGTACGCGGCGATGAACTCCTCGTCGATCCAGCCGTTCGGGCGGGACGGGTCGGCGCAGCCGCGCATGACGGGCACGAAGGCGGTGTCGACGGTCACGTCGTAGCGGCGCGCCGACCGGCGCAGCGACCGGGCGCCCCGCCAGCCCGCGATCGGGATCACGCCCCGCGGGTCGGGCGACCACCAGCCGAGCGGGCCGCCCTCCTCGAGGCGCATCGGGAACAGACCCTGCCCGTAGGCGGCCAGGAGCGTCCCGGGCTCGAGGTCAGCGCCGAGGGCCACGAGCTCCTCGGCGGCGCCGCGAGGGTCGGGCAGGGCCCAGCGGGTCGGTGACGGCGGGACCGGCGTGAGCGGCGGCCCGGTCAGGGGTGACCCCCGTCGCCGGAGGGGCGGGAGGCCCGGCCCCACCCCGGCGCCGGCCGGGGCGGCGAGGCCCGGCGGTCCGTGGTGCTGCTCGTCATGGGGGGCTCCCGGGGGGCGGCGGGCCAACGAGCGTACCGGCGCGGACGTCGGCGGCGGCCGCGGCCGGCACTACCCTTGGGGTTTCCGCTCCACCCGGGTCCTGGCTCGTCGCGAGCCGGGGCCCCGAGCCTGGAGGCCCCCGCCGTTGATCCTGACCGTGCGCACGCGGGCGTGGGCGGGTCTCGGGATCGCCGCCGCCGTGGGCGCCCTCGCGCTGGCCCCGCCGGCCGGGGCCCAGACCGGCGGGGGGACCGGCGGCGACGCCAGCGTCCAGGCCCTCCGGGCCGAGGCCGACGCCGCCTCGGGCGCGTACTTCGGCGCCCTCAGCCGCTACGCCACGCTGCAGGGCGAGATCGCCGGTGTCGAGGCCCAGCTGCCCACCCTCCGGGCCGAGGAGGCGGCCGCGGTCCGGGCCGCCACCGGCCGGGCCGTGGCGGCGTACGAGAGCGCCGGCTCCCAGGAGCTCGGCGCCATCATCACGAGCGAGAGCGTGCTCGCCGCCGCCCGTCAGACCCAGTGGCTCCGGGTCCTGAACGCCCGGGAGGACCGGGTGCTCCTCGCGCTGCGGCGGGCCGACGACCGGCTGCGGGCCCGCGAGCGAACGCTGCGAGCCGAGCAGCAAAACGCCGCCGGCGCCCTGACGACCCTGCAGGCCCAGGGCCAGGTGCTCGAGGCCCGGCTCGGGGCGGCCCAGGCCCGCCAGAGCCAGCTCGTCGCCGCGGCCGCCTCGACGGGCCCGAGCGCCCCCGCCGGGTCCACCGCGCCCCCGGCCGCGGGTCCGACCGGGCCGCCGACGGGCGGGACACCGGCGCCCGCGCCGGCGGCGCCGCCGGCCCCGAGCCCCGGGTACACCCCGACGCCCGGCGCGAACCCCCACCACGACGACCCGTTCCTGACCTGCATCCGGGCCCGAGAGAGCGGCGGCAACTACCGGGCCTACAACCCCGCCGGGCCTTACATGGGCGCCTACCAGTTCCTGCAGGCGACCTGGGACGGCGCCGCCAACCACATCGGGCGGACCGCGCTCATCGGCGTCCGGCCCGACCAGGCGTCGCCGTTCGACCAGGACGACGTCGCCTGGGGCGCGTACCAGTGGCAGGGCGCCGGCCCGTGGGGCGGCCACTGCCCGTAGCTCAGGGCAGCGCGACCTCGTCGCCGACCCGCAACCACCCGCCCTCGGTGACGCGGGCGCAGATCCCACCTCGCCGGGCGCCGAGGGCGCGGGTCATGCCCGCCTCGGTGATCGAGGCGATGTACCGGCACGGCGGGCGGGGCCGGTCGTAGGCGAGCTCGACGTCGCCGATCGTGAACGAGCGACCGGTCAGGTCGACCAGGTCGAAGCCCCGGGTCACGAGGTTGCGCCGGTGCTCGCCGTGGTGGACCGCCACGCCGTACACGCGCGTCACCTCGTCGAGCACCTCGCCGGCGATGAGGGTCACCTGGCACTCGTCGAGGGGGCTCCAGTAGCCGGCGTGCTCGGCGTACCGGTCGCCGCGCAGCCCCGACCCGGCGACGGCCTCGACCGACTCGACCGACCGCATCGGCGCGCCGCCGGCGTCGGTGACGAAGATCGCCTCCAGCCGCCCGACCGGCGTCGCCGGCGGCCGGGCGCGGGCGGCCCGACCGACCCGCGGGACCCACCGACGCGACAGTCGCACGGGTCGGGACGCTACGCGGCGCCGGTCCAGGCCGGCAGCATCGACAGCTGGAACGCCTCGTCCGACTGGCGGCGCCAGGCCTCGAGCATGCCGACCGACAAGGGGTCGCACCCGACCCGCAGCGGCGCGTCGTCGTCGAGGATGGCGTCGACGATCGCGCGCGCGGCGTCGCGCACCGACGTCACCATCGCCTCGATCCCCTGCCGGCCGGCGTGGTACCGCTCGGCCATTGCGCGGTACTCGGCGTGGTCGATCGCCTCGGGCGCGCGACCAGAGCCCTCGAACATCTCGGTGGCGATCGGGCCCGGCATGATCTCGAGCACGCGGATCCCGAAGGGCGCCAGCTCGGCGCGCAGGCTCTCCCCGATCGCGCTCACCGCGGCCTTGCTCGAGCGGTACGGGGCGTAGAAGGGCACCGGCGCCAGGATCGAGGACGAGGTGACGTTGCACACCACCCCGCCGCCGCTCGCCCGCAGCACCGGGATCGCCGGTCGCGTGACCTCGATGAGGCCGAACACGTTCGTCTCGTACATGTGCCGCCACAGCTCGAGCGGGGTGTCCTCGAAGGCGGGGTGCGGCGCCTCGACGCCGGCGTTGTTCACCAGCACCCGGAGGCCCGACGGCATGTGGAACGACGCCGGCGCGGTGACGTCGAGCCGCTCGATCCGGACCGATCCGGCGGCGTCGTCCACCTCCTCGGGCAGGTCCCACCCCTTCGAGGGGTCGCGCATCGTGGCCACGACGTCGAAGCCCCGCCGGGCCAGCTCGACCGCGACCCCGCGCCCGATCCCACGGCCGGCCCCGGTGACGACGGCGATCCCCTGCGGCTCCATGCCCCCTCCTCGTCTCGTGGGCGGGAAGTGTGACAGGTCGCCCTAGGCTCGCCGCCGTGGAGGGCCATCGGATCACGCTGCACGACGACCCGCGGCGGGTGGAGGTGCTCGTCGACGGGACCCTGGTCGCGTCGTCGACCGACACCGTCGTGCTCGAGGAGACCGGCCTGCCGCCCCGGCACTACTTCCCGCGCGCCGACGTGCAGATGGACCGGCTCGAGGCCACCCCCACCGAGACCGTCTGCCCATTCAAGGGCCAGGCGTCGTACTGGTCGTTCCGAGGCCCGAGCGGCGAGCACCGGGACGTGGCGTGGGCCTACGAGCACCCGATCGACGCCGTCGCGCCGATCGCCGGACGCCTCTGCTTCTACGCCGAGCGGACCGAGCACCGGATCGACGGCGTGGCCCAGGCCCGGCCGGAGTCGCCGTGGAGCCCGGCCCCGGCGCGCGACGCCGCCGACGCCTGAGGCCCGGCGCGAGACTGCCGGCGATGCGCCCCCGCCTCGAGGTCCCGGACGGCCCGGGGGGTGCTCCCGTGCAGGTGTGGAACCTGCGGCCCGAGCTCCTGCCGACGGTGCAGGCCATGATCGATGGTCCCTACCACCGCAGCCGCCTCCCGGCTCGCGAGCGGGAGGCGGCCCGGATGCGGATCGCCCAGCTCAACGACTGCTCGATCTGCCGGGACTTCCGCGCCGGCTCCGCACGCGCCGGTGGCGCGACCGAGGACCTCTACGACCACGTCGCCGAGCCCGACGACGCCGCGTACACGCCGCGGGAGCGCCTCGCCATCGAGTTCGCGGAGCGCTTCGCGGTCGACCACCAGGGCATCGACGACGAGCTGTTCGAACGGCTCCGCGCCGCCTTCGCGGACGAGGAGATCCTCGACCTCGCGCTCTGCTGCGCGGTGTTCCTCGGCCTCGGTCGGCTGCTCGCGGTGCTCGGCATCGAAGCCGACGACGCGCTGGCCGCCGACCCCGCCCGCTGAGCCGCCGCTACCCCGTCGGGTCGAGGGGGAGCCCCAGCGCGGCGGCGAACGCCGCCGTCCAGTCCCGGTAGCCGCGCTCGCTGGGATGGAACTCGTCGGCGGCGAGCTTGCCCGCCCACGGCGACCCGGTGCGGGCCCAGACGTCGGCGACCACGAGGCCACGAGCCGACGCCTCGGTGCGGACGACGTCGTTCAGGATCTCGGTGCGGCGTCGGCCCAGCCCGCGCGGCAGGGTGGCGACGACCGCCCCCGTCGGCAGCGCCGCCAGCACCCGCTCGAGGTCGCGCCGAGGCCGCCGCAGCCCCGGACGCCAGGCCAGGTCGTTCGACCCGGCCGCGCACGTGACGAGGTCCGGCGCCGCCGGCAGCGTCGACAGCGCCCGCAGCTGGCGGGGCACGTCGCGGAGCCGGGCGCCCGACACCGACTCGTTCGCGAGGCGCCACCGGCGTCCGTCTCGCGCTTCGAGCAGCCGTCGCAGCTGCCCGACGTACCCGCGGTCGAAGGCCGGGGCCCCGATGCCCTGCCCCGTCGAGTCGCCGAGCACGAGCCAGAGCGGCCCGTCCCCGTCGCGGTCGGCGGCGTTCGATCGTTCCCACGCCGCCCGGAACGGCGCGACGGCGTCGAGCGTCGCCGCGACTCCCGGACGGAGGCGGCGCACGAGGGGGCTCTCCAGGAGGCCGATGGGCCTATCCTCCCCTTCGATGCCGCGACCGCCCCGCCCGCGCGACGACGCGCTGCGCGCGGAGCTGGTGGCGATGGCCGTCCGGCCGGGTGACCCCCGCCACGCCGACCGGCTCTGGGCCATCCTCGACGACTACGAGATGTGGCCCGGCCTCCGGCTCGTGGGCGAGGAGGGCGAGCGGGCGGCGTGGCTCGTCGTGCAGCTCGGGGACACCGACCTGCAGCGGCGGGCGCTCCCCCACCTCGAGGCCGCCGTCGACCAGGGCGACGCCCACCCCTCCCACTACGCCTGCCTCCTCGACCGGGTGCGCATGAGCGAGGGGCAGCCCCAGGTGTACGGCTCCCAGTTCGTCGTGCACGACGACGCCACGCTCTCGCCGTGGCCGATCGACGAGCCCGCCGCGGTCGACGAGCGCCGGTTCCGCGTCGGGCTGCCGCCGCTGGCGGCCCAGGCGCGCGACATGGAGCACCAGTACCAGGTGCGCGGCACCCTGTGGGGCCGCGAGTGGATCGCCTGACTCATCCCGTCGGCAGCACGGTGTCGACGGCCCGCCAGCAGTACCACGCCGCCACGGTGCGGTACGGCCGGTAGGGGTCGCCGAGCGGCTCGAGCTCCTTGGCCGTCGGCGGCGGGTCGAGGGCGTGGATGCGCGCGTAGCCCTTCCGCACCCCGAAGTCCTGGACCGGCCACACGTCGAGGCGACCGAGCTGGAAGATCAGGAACATCTCGGCCGTCCAGGGCCCGATCCCCTGCACGAGGGTGAGCTCGCGCACGACCTCGGCGTCCGGGAGGCGGGCGACCCGATCCAGCTGCACCTCGCCGTCCACGACGCGCCGCGCCAGGTCTCGGATCGTGCGGGCCTTCGCCGCCGACAGCCCGACGGATCGGAGCCGCTGGGCGCGGAGGGCCAGGACCGCCTCGGGCGTCGGCCCGTCGGCGAAGAGGGCGACGAGCCGCCCGTGGATGGCCCTCGCCGCCGCTCCCGCCAGCTGCTGGTAGCACACGGCCCGCACCAGCTCCGCGAAGTGGGTGCCCGGCGGACGGCCCCGCCGGAGATCGGGCGGCCCGACCGCGGTGATGAAGCGGGCGAGCCGCGCGTCGCGGGCGGACAGCTCCGCGGCGGCGTCGAGCAGCTGGCGGCGGACTCGCGCCACTACGACCGCCGGAGCGCGAACAGGGGCACCGCCCGACCGAAGCCGCGAAGCACGTGGTCGCCGAGGGGGTCGAAGGCGAAGCGGTCGGCGTCGCTCCGGCGGCGCACCTCGTCGGTCGTCCAGATCGCGCCCGGATCGGCGAGCTTGACGGCTCGGGCCGCGGTGTTGACGACCGGGCCGTAGTAGTCGCCGTAGCCGCGCACCAGGCCCCCCGCCGCCAGCCCGCCGCGGAGGCGCGGGAGCAGGGCGTCGTCGTCGACGCGCCGGGCCAGCTCGAGCGCGACCTCGCACGCGCTGCCGGCGTCGGTGGCGACGAACATCACCTCGTCGCCGATCGTCTTCACCACGTGGCCGCCGGCGGCGACGACCCGCTCGGTGGCGTCGCGCTCGAACGCGCTGATCAGACCCCCGAACTCGGCCGGGGAGAGGCGCTCGGCGAGCGCGGTCGACCCGACCAGGTCCAAGAAGCCGACGGTCAGGTCCGACGTCGCGGACGCGCCCGACACCGCCGTGCGCCGCACCGCGTCCTCGCAGTAGTGGAAGAAGATGTCGGCGATCATCCCCGGGACCTCGTCGACGAGCAAGCGCGTCGCGAAGTCGATGGCCTGGGCCCGCTCGAGCTCGCCCGCGCCCTCGGCGTCCAGGACCGGCGCGACGTTCTGGCCGAAGTTCGTCATCGCGGCGTCGGCGACGCTTGTGAGCGCGGCGCCGAGCACGCGCGTGAACTGGAGCGTCGACTCCAGCCCGAAGAGCTCCGCCGCCGCCGCGGCCAGCCGAATGGTGTCGACGTCGCTGTCGAGGAGGCGCGGCTCGTCCACGCCCGGGTCGCCGAGGCCGGCGGCTCGCAGAATGAGCGTGGCCTCCTCGAGCGGCACGCCCGCGGCGGCGGCGACGTCGCGCGGCGTGCGACGGCGGCGCCGCATGCACAGCTCGCCGGCCAGCGCCGGCAGGCCGCCCTCCGCGGCGGCGCGCCGGAGCTCGTCGTCCGTCGCGCCGCGGGCGGCCAGGAACCGGAGGGCGGCGAGGCGGTCCTCGGCTTCGGGGGCTTCGTCGTCGTAGAGGTCGAGTGCCGCCCAGCGGCGCGCGTCGTCCTCCACTCGGCCACAGTAGAGGAGGCCGCCGGGTCCGGGGGGCGGCGTCGACGCCGCGCCGGCGCGTCCCCGCGACGACGCGGCGGCCGAGCAGCGCGGTTCGGCTCCCCTAGCATGCGCGCCGGTGGCCCACCGCCTGCTCGTGCTCATGAGCCTCGCGCTCGTGCTCGCCGCCTGCGGCGGCGGATCCAACGGCCGGCCGAGCCTGTCGCGCGTCGTCACGCCGCCTCCGTGCTCGACGCCGCTGTTCGCGACCCCGGTGAGCTGCGTGGCGAAGCCGACGGGCCCGACGCTGCCCGTGTACGCCTCCCCGGCGGCGGCCTCGCCGTCGTGGACGTTCCCGAGCCCGTGGCTGCTGAACGGCGACGCCAGCCTCCGGGTGCCGCAGGTGCTGCTGGTCGAGCGCCGCCTCGGGTCGTGGCTCCGTCTCGAGCTGCCGGTGCGACCGAACGGGACGACGGGCTGGGTGCGGAGCCGTGACGTGGTGCTGCAGGAGGACCCGTACCGGATCGTGGTCCAGCTGGGGGCCCGTCACCTGACCGTCTACAGCGGCACCGCCGTCGTCACCCAGGACACGGTCGCGGTCGGCGCCCCCGCGACGCCGACCCCGACCGGCACCTTCTACCTGCGGGTGCTGCTGAAGGCGCCCGATCCGACCACGGTGTACGGGCCGTACGCGTACGGGCTGTCGGGGCACTCGGACGCCCTGACGGCGTTCGACGGCGGGGACGCCGAGCTCGGGATCCACGGCAACAACGACGCCTCGGTGCTGGGGCAGGGCGTCAGCCACGGGTGCATCCGCATGAGCAACGACAAGATCACGGCCTTGGCGTCCCTCCTGCCGCTCGGGACCCCGGTGCAGATCGCGGCCTGAGCGTGACCGACCTCCTCGAGCTCGCCGACCGGCTCTGGCGGGGCGCGGTCGACACCACCCAGGTCCACCCGTTCTCGCACTTCAACGAGCTCGCCGAGCCCGCCGCCGGCACCGGGTTCGTCGCCTCCTTCGCCAACGTGAGCGCGCTGCGGACCGACGACGGGCTCGTGCTCGTCGACACCGGCAGCGCGCTCCTGTCCGGCTCCGCGCACGACACGATCCGCCGCTGGACGGGCGACCCCGTCCACACGGTGGTGTTCACGCACGGCCACATCGACCACTGCTTCGGCGTCGAGCGCTACGACGCCGACAACGCCGAGCGGGGGGCACCCCCGCCCGTCGTCGTCGCGCACGAGGCGGTGGCGGACCGCTTCGACCGCTACCGCGCCACCATCGGGTACAACACGGTGATCAACCGCCGCCAGTTCTCGCTGGCCGGCGGCCAGTTCGTCTGGCCGGAGGAGTACCGCTACCCGGACCGCACCTACCGCGACCGCCTCGACCTCGACGTCGGCGGCGAGCGGGTCGAGCTCCACCACGCCCGCGGCGAGACCGACGACCACACCTGGGCCTGGGTCCCGGCGCGCGGGGTCCTGTTCAGCGGCGACCTGTTCATCTGGGCGTCGCCGAACTGCGGCAACCCCCAGAAGGTGCAGCGCTACCCGGGCGACTGGGCGGCGGCGCTCCGCACGATGGCCGCGCTCGGCGCGACCACGCTGCTGCCCGGGCACGGCCTCCCGGTCGTCGGGTCGGATCGGGTCCGACAGGCGCTGACGGACACCGCCGCCCTCCTCGAGCACCTCCTCGGCGCCACGCTCGAGCTCATGAACGCCGGCGCCCCGCTCGACGAGATCATCCACACCGTCCGCGCGCCCGCCGACCTGCTCGAGCGCCCGTACCTGCGGCCGGTCTACGACGAGCCGGAGTTCGTGGTCCGCAACGTCTGGCGCCTCTACGGCGGCTGGTACGACGGCAACCCGTCTCGGCTCAAGCCCGCGCCCGATCGCGACGTGGCGGCCGAGGTGGCGGCGCTCGCCGGCGGACCCGGACGCCTCGCCGAGCGGGCGCTCGAGCTGGCCGACGCCGGCGACCTGCGTCTCGCCGCGCAGGTCGTCGAGTGGGCGGCGCTGGCGGCGCCCGCCGACCGGGTGGTGCAGCGGGCCCGGGCCGACGTCTACGAGCGCCGGGTCGCCGACGCGACGTCCACGATGGCCAAGGGCGTGTTCGGCTGGGCGGCGCGCGAGTCGCGGGCCGCCAGCGACGACTGATCGCGCCGCGCCGAGCCCGCGGTCACGCCGAGCCGAGCCGGGCCGTCACCTCGGCGGCGGCGCGGCGACCGCTGGCGTACGCGGCGTGGACGACCGCGGCGATCGTCGTGGTGGACGTGCCGTCGCCGGCCCAGAACAGGTTGCCGGTGTCGGGCGCGGCGAGCGCGGCCCGGGCGCCGGCGCCGCCGTAGCGGACGAAGCTGTAGCCGCCTCGGGTCCACGGGTTCGTGCACCAGTCGACGCGTCGCCACGCCTCGACGAGCGCCGAGGGCCGGCGGCCGGGGAACAGCCGGTCGAGGTCCGCGAGCCCGACCCTCGCCGCCTCCGCCTCCGGCATCGCCGACAGCGCCCGGGCCCGGTGGCCGGTCACGTACGCGGTGAGCACGGGCTCGGCGTCGGCGCGCCCGTAGAGCGGCGTCCAGTACAGGCGGACGGGGCCGTCGCAGCCGAGCATCGTGAGCTCCGGGTTCCAGAACGGCTCCCGGAACCGGTAGAGGAGCTTCAGCACCGCGCCCATCTCGAGCCCGTCGAGGGCGCGCCACTTGGCGGCGGGCAGGTCGGGCTCGAAGCGGACCGTGTGCGCCTTCAGGACGCCGACCGGGAGCGTGCAGACGCCGGCGCGGGCTCGGATCGACTCGCCGCCGCCCGCGGTGACGGCGACGCCGTCCCGGTCCCAGCGCACGTCGGTCACGGTGAAGCCGATCCGCACGTCGAGGCCGGTGGCGAGGTGCGCGGGCAGCGCGTCGTAGCCGGCCGCGAGCCGCCAGTCGCACCCCCGCTCGAGGTCGGTGACCCGGTCGTCGCGCAGGCCGAGCACCGAGAGCTGGTCGGCGTCCCCGAGCGGGTGCAGCGTGAGCATCTGGTCGGCCAGGACACGAGCGGGCCCCTCGAGGTGGCGGTCGGCGAGCAGCTCGGCGACGGTGCGGTCGGGTCCGGTGTAGGAGTCCACGTCCTGGAGGAGGTCGCCCAGCCGGGCCAGCGACGGGTCTCCGAACAGCTCCGGCGACCACCGGCCGTCGACGGAGAGCTCGAACCCCGAGCCGGGGTCGCACTCGATGGTCTCGAAGCCCGCGGCGTGGATCTCGGGCCAGGTGTCGGCCTCGGCGGTGTGGACGAACTCGGCGCCCTGCTCGACCGGGTGCTCACCGAAGTCCCGAGCGGTGTGCACCCGTCCGCCGATCCGACTCTGCGCCTCGACGACGACGACGTCGAGCCCGGCGCGCGCGCAGTCGCGCGCGGCGGTGATCCCGGCCATGCCGGCGCCGATGACCACCACGTCTGGCATGGGGGCCGGATGGTACCGTCCCGGCCCGCATGCGCATCGAAGGCTCGACGTTCCTGGTGACCGGCGCGTCGTCCGGAATCGGCGCCGCGCTCGCACCGATGCTGGCGGCGCGCGGCGCGACCGTCGGGATCGTCGCGCGTCGGCGCGATCGCCTCGAGGCGGTGCTCGCCCGCTGCGCCGAGCATTCGCCGCGGTCGCGGCTGTGGGCCGTCGACCTCGGCGACCTCGATGCCGCCGCGGGTGTGGCGCTCGAGTGCTGGGACGTCTTCGACGGCCTCGACTGCCTGGTGAACAACGCCGCCATCCCCAAGCGGGTGCCGGTGCCTCGGCTCACGCCCGAGCTGGTGGACGAGACGATGCGGGTGAACTTCACGTCGCCGGTGCGGATGACGCTCGCGCTGCTGCCCCGGTGGATCGAGCGGGGTTCCGGCTGCGTCGTCAACGTCTCGAGCATGGGCGGCCGGCTTGGCATCGCGCACGAGGCGGCCTACTGCGCCTCGAAGTTCGGGCTCTGCGGGTGGAGCGAATCGATGGCGATCGACCTGCGCGGCACCGGCGTCGAGGTGAAGCTGGCGCTGCCGGGGCCCATCGGGACCGAGATCTGGGACCTGCCCGGCAACGACCCTGCGCTGTACGCCGGGCCGTTCGTGCCGGCTGACGAGTGCGCCGCCAGCCTCGTCGACGCGATCGAGGCTGACGGCTTCGAGTTCTTCGTGCCCCCCGAGTTCCCGGGCGGTCTCGGCTCCCAGCACGAGATGGTCGTGGGCAAGACGCGCGACGTCGACGCGTTCATCGACCTCATGGGCCAGATGGCCGAGGGCTGACCGCCTAGGCCGGCGCCACGTCGACGGCGACGCCGTTCAGGACCGCGTTGCCCGAGAGCGGGTCGCACCGCTCGGCGCCGGCCACGACGTTGCTGTTGACGCCCGGCCGACCGGCGGCCACGCCGAGCAGCACGCCGTCGCGATCGTGGCCCCACCCGTGCGGGAGGCTCACGACGCCGGGCATCATCTCGTCGCTGACCTCGACCGGCGCCACCACCGACCCGCCGGGGCCGGCGACCGTGGCCCGGCCTCCGGGCCGCAGGCCCAGCCGCTCGGCGTCGTCGGGGTGCACGAGCAGGGTGCAGCGGTCGCGGCCCTTCACGAGGACCTCGACGTTGTGCATCCACGAGTTGTTCGAGCGCAGGTCGCGCCGTCCGATCAGCACGGTGCCGTTCGGCGGCCGCGACCGGCCGGCGCGCAGCCGCTCGACGTCAGCGACCAGCAGCTCGGGCGCGAGCTCGATCGTGCCCGACGGGGTGCGCAGGACCTCCGGCACCCGCTCGGTCAGCGGGCCGAGGTCGACGCCGTGGGGCTCGGCCTCCAAGCGAGCGAGGGTGAGCCCACCGGGGTCGGCGCCGAACCCGTCCCCGTACGGGCCCGTCCGGAGCATGAGGTCGAGGATCCGCTCCGGGCCCCGCCGACCCGCGAGCGCCGCCAGCAGGTCGGACGCGTCGCGGCCGGCGACGTTCGAGCCCGGTCGCTGGACCGCCTTGTCGACCAGCCCGGCGACGATGGCGTCGTCGAGGGCGTGCGGGTCGGCGTCCGCGCCGGCGCCGGCCACGATGTTGGCCAGGCGGAGCAGCGTCTCCCACTCGTCGACCTCGTCGGGCCCGAGCGGGATGAGCGGCGGCGAGTAGTTGGCGACGTTGCGGACCGCCAGCGCGTACAGCGCCACGTCGTAGTGGCCGTGGGCCAGCAGCGGCGGCGGCGGGAGGATGACGTCGGCGTGGCGGGTGGTCTCGTTGACGTAGAGGTCGACGCTGACCATGAACTCGAGGGTGCCGAGGGCGGCGTCGAGGCGGTCGCTGTCCGGGGCCGACACCGCGGGGTTGCCGGCCACGGTCACGAAGCCGCGCACCTGCCCGTCGCCCGGCGTCGTGATCTCCTCGGCGAGGCCGACGACCGGCAGCTCGCCGAACACCTCGGGCCGGCCGCGCACCCGGCTCGCGCGTCGGCCGAAGCGCACCCCGCGCCCGACCCCCGGCTTCCCGCCGGTGTTCGCGCCGCCGGTGGCGGGGCGGGTGAACATCGCCCCGCCCGGCCGGTCGAGGTTGCCGGTGAGCACGTTGCACACGTCGACAAGCCACGACGACAGGGTCCCGAACTCCTGGGCGCAGGTGCCGAGCCGCGCGTACACCGCGGCCCGGCGGGCCGCGGCGAGCTCGCGGGCGAGGCGGCGGATCGTGTCGGCGTCCACGCCGCATGGCGCCGCGACCGCGTCGGGCGAGAACTCGCGCACCAGCGCCTCGACGGTCTCGAGCCCCGACAGGTGCGGCCGGAGCCGCCCCGGGTCGGCGAGCCGCTCGGCGAAGAGGGTGTGGGCGATCGCGGCGAGCAGGTACGCGTCCGTGCCGGGTCGGATGAAGACGTGCTCGTCGGCCTCCTCGGCGGTCTTCGTGCGACGGGGGTCGACCACGACGAGCCGACCGCCGCGAGCCCGCAGGGCGCGGAGGCGCCCCGGGAGGTCGGGCGCGGTCAGCAGGCTCCCGTTCGACGCGAACGGGTTGGCGCCGAGCAGGAGCAGGTGGTCGGTGCGGTCGACGTCGGGGACCGGGATCGACAGCCCGGCCCCGAACATCAGGCCCGCCGACACCTGCTTCGGCATCTGGTCGAGCGTGCTGGCCGAGTAGACGTTCACCGACCCGAGGGCCTGGAGCAGCGCCCGGTTGTACAGCAGCCCGGCCAGGTTGTGGACGTTCGGGTTCCCGAGGTACACGGCGACGGCGTCGCGGCCGCCGCGCTCGAGGATCGGGGTCAGGCCGGCCTCGACGGCTCGGAACGCCTCCGGCCACCCGACCTCGCGCCAGCCGTCGCCGTCGCGGCGGAGCGGTCGGCGCACCCGGTCCGGGTCGGTGTCGACCTTCCCCACCGCGCTGCCCTTCGGGCAGAGGAACCCGTGGCTGAACACGTCGTCGCGGTCCCCGCGCACGAGCGTGACCGCGCCGTCGTCGACGTGCAGCTCGAGCCCGCAGGTCGCCTCGCAGAGGGGGCAGGTGCGGTAGCCGACGACCACCGCGACAGGCTACGTCGCGCCCCGACGGTACGCTGCGGCCGCCACGGCCGCGGCGGCCGTCGTCGAGGCGTTCGGGAGGACCATGTCGTTCGTCGGGTTCGGTGCCGAGCCCCGCTCCCGCGCGCCCGACCGAGGCGTCGGTGGCTCGTGACCGACCAGCTCTACTTCCGGCAGCTGCTCGCGGGGAGGGACTTCGCCCGCCAGGACGCGATCGCGCCGCAGATGGTGAACTTCGTGTACCTGATCGGCGACCGAGACCGCGGCGAGGCGGTCGCGGTCGACCCGGCGTACGGCGTGCGCGAGCTCGTCGAGATCCTCGAGGCCGACGGGCTGCGGCTGACCGGCGTCCTCGCGACGCACTGGCACCCCGACCACGTCGGGGGGGACCTCATGGGCTACGGCATCGAGGGCATCCGCGAGCTCCTCGCCCTCCCGGACGTGTCGGCGCCGGTGCACGTCCAGCGCGACGAGGCGGAGTGGGTTCGGCGGGCGACCGGGGTCAGCGACACCGACCTGGTGCGGCACGACAGCGGCGACACGGTGACGGTGGGCGACGTCCCCGTGCACCTCGTCCACACGCCCGGTCACACGCCGGGCAGCCAGTGCTTCATCGTCGATCAGAAGCTCGTGGCCGGGGACACCCTCTTCCTCGACGGCTGCGGTCGCACCGACCTGCCCGGCGGCGACGCCGACCAGATGTACGAGAGCCTCACCCAGCGGCTGGCCGCCGTCCCCGACGACACGGTTCTGTACCCCGGCCACCGGTACTCGGAGGCCCCGTTCGCGACCATGGGCGAGACGCGCCGGCACAACTACGTGTTCCGGCTGCCCACGCTCGAGCAGTGGCGTCAGCTCCTGGGGTGAGCGTCCAGATCGCCGACGACCGGCCCGACTCGCCGGCGGCGGCGCCACTGGTGCGAGACCTGCTCGCCGAGCTGCACGCGCGGTACGGGCAGCCCGACGCCGACCCTGACCGCCTCACCGCCGCGGACCTGGCGCCGCCGCGCGGGGCGTTCGTGGTCGCCTGGCTCGACGCCGCCGCGGTCGGCTGCGGGGGGCTGCGCCGGTACGCCGACGGCGTGGCCGAGCTGAAGCGGATGTACGTCGCCCCGCCCTGGCGGGGCCGGGGCGTCGCCCGCGCCGTCCTGGCCCGGCTCGAGGCTCGGGCCGCCGAGCTCGGCTACCGGCGGCTGCTCCTCGAGACCGGGCTGCGGCAACCCGAGGCGATGGCCCTGTACGCGTCGGCCGGCTACGAGGCGATCGAGCCGTACGGGTACTACCGGTCGTCGCCGTTGAGCCGCTGCTTCGGCAAGTCGCTCCCGGGCGACCCGCCGCTCAGCTCGGGTCGAAGCGAACCGGGAGGCTGACGGGGCCCCGGAAGGCGAGGCCGGCGATCACCGGCGGCGGCTGGTCGGGGTCGAGCCGCAGGTTCGGGAGCCGATCGAGGATGAGGTCGAGGCCGACCCCCAGCTCGAGGCGGGCGAGGTGCATGCCGAGGCACTGGTGCTGACCGGTGCCGAAGGCGAGGTGGTTCTGGGTCGGCCGGTCGGGGTCGAACTCGTCGGCGTGCTCGTAGCGGGCCTCGTCGTGGTTGGCCGAGCCGGTGATGACGCTGATCGCGGCGCCCTTCGGGATCGGGCACCCGCCGACCTCGGCGTCGGCGGCGGCGACGCGGCTCACCTGGGTGACGGAGGTCTCCCAGCGCAGGGTCTCCTCGATCACCGCCGGGAGCAGGCTGCGGTCGGCGCGCACCCGGACCATCAGGTCCGGGTGGGTGAGCAGCCCGGTCAGGGCGTTGCCCATCACCCGGAACGTGGTCTCGGCGCCCGCCGGCAGCAGGAGCCGGAGGAAGCCGTAGATCTTCTCGTCCGTGAGCCGCTCGCCGTCGATCTCGGCGTGGACGAGGTCGCTGATGAGGTCCCCGCGAGGGTGGGCGCGCCGGTCCTCCACGATCGGGGCCAGGTAGTCGCGCATGGCCCGCGAGGCGGCCATCCCGACCTCCGGGTGCAGCGGCCCGGTGTTGATCTGCTCGGCCCACTCGTGGAACTGGGCGCTGTCCTCGAGGGGCACCCCGACCAGCCCGCAGATCACCTGCACCGGGTACTTGCTGGTGATGGCCTCGACGAGGTCGGCCTCGCCTCGGGGCGCGATCTCGTCGAGCAGCCGGGTGATCGTCGGGCGCACCAGCGCCGCGTCCCACCGCTCGAGCGCCGAGGCCCGGAAGGCGTGGGCGACGAGGTTGCGGTAGCTGCGGTGCTCCTGTCCGTCCATGGCCAGGATCAGCTCACCCATGTACTGCCCGATGTGCTCAGCGTTGATCGACGACGAGAACCGCTGGCCGTCCCGGAGCACGGCCTCGACGTCGGCGAACGTCGTCACCGAGAACATCGGGCGATCGGTGAACCCGAGGGTCGCCGAGTGGCTGCGGAACACGGGGCACTCGTGACGGGCCCGCTCCCAGATCGGGTACGGCTGGCCGGTGGCGAAGTCGAGCTCGTAGTCGAACTCGGGTGTGGTCGCCTGGCTCACCGATCCTCCGCTGGGGTTCGCACGCGCTCCCTGACACGGTAGTCAGGTCCTGGAGGACCGACAACGCATAGGCTGTAGGGAGATGGGCAGGCACGACGCAGGCCCGAACGGCGCGGACCCGTTCGCCGAGACCGAGGATCAGCAGGCGCTGCGAGCGCTGGCGCGGGAGGTCGCCGATCGGGACCTGGCGCCGAACGCCCGGCGGTGGGACGAGACCGAGGAGTTCCCCGAGGGCTCGTGGGACGCGCTCCGCAAGGCGGAGCTGTTCGGGATCACCGTCGACGAGGCCTACGGCGGGATGGGGATGGGCGACATCGAGGCGGCGATCGTCCTCGAGGAGCTGGCCCGCGTCGACGTGTCGAGCGCCATCCTCGCCCAGCTCATCTTCAACGGCCCGCCCCGCGCCATCCAG
>DASZJD010000010.1 GCA_035948415.1 Acidimicrobiia bacterium
TGGCACCTGCTCGTGAGTCACCCGATGCTGGCGACCCGGGCCCCCACGTGGGAAGCCGACGCGCCGGCGTCCTGACATGCGGATCGTGATCACCGGTGGTGCCGGCTTCATCGGATCGAACCTGGCCGACCGCCTCCTCGACGATGGGCACGAGGTCGTCGTCGTTGACAACCTGTCGACCGGGCACCAGCGGTTCCTGCAGGCGGCGGCCAGCCACCCGGCGTTCCGGTTCGAGCACGTCGACCTCCTCGACGCGGGCAGCGGCGTGCGGGACATCGTGCGCGGAGCCGACGGCATCATGCACCTGGCCGCGAACGCCGACGTCCGGTTCGGCTGGGACGATCCGGACCGTGACCTTCGTCAGAACATCATCGCCACGCACGTGATGCTGGAGGCCGCTCGTCTCGAGCGCGTGCCGCGATTCGTGTTCTCGTCGACCGGGTCGGTCTACGGCGAGGCGCCGGTCATTCCGACGCCGGAGGACTGCCCGTTTCCGACCCAGACGTCCCTCTACGGCGCCTCGAAGCTGGCGGCAGAGGGCCTCATTCAGGCGCACGCCGAAGGGGTCGGGCTCCAGGCGACGATCTTCCGGTTCGTGTCGGTCCTCGGTGAGCGCTACACCCACGGACACGTGATCGACTTCGTGCGGGCGCTTCGCCGCAACCCCAGCGTCCTTCGGATCCTCGGCGACGGCGAGCAGCGCAAGAGCTACCTCGACGTCCGTGATTGCGTCGAGGCGATCGTGCTGGCGCTCCACGACGATCGTGTCCGCGGCGTCTTCAACCTCGGGGTCGACGACTCGTGTCGAGTGACCGAGTCCGCACGGTGGATCTGCGATCGACTCGGGGTCGACCCCTCGTTCGAGTTCACCGGCGGGGACCGCGGATGGATCGGCGACAACCCGTACATCCACCTCGACCCGCGTCGCATCGAGGCCCTGGGTTGGCGACCCTCCCACTCGATCCGGTCCTCGGTCGAGCGAACGGTGGACTGGCTGGTCGGCGAGCCGTGGGTGCTCGACCTCCCCGACCCGCGAGCGCACGCGTGAACGGCGCCGGCATCGTCGGCTGCGGGCTCGTCGGCCGGAAGCGCGCCCTGGCGCTGCGCGCCCTCGGGGTGCCCACCCCGGTCGTGTTCGACGCCGACCCCTCGCGAGCGCGCGGCCTCGCCGAGGAGCTCGGGGGCGGCGTCGAGGCCGTCGAGAGCGCGGCCGAGGCGACCGGACGGCGCGACGTGGACTTCGTCGTCGTGGCGACCCCGCACGATGCCCTCGCCGGCGAGACGATCGCGGCGCTGACTCGCGACTGCGACGTGCTGGTCGAGAAGCCGGCCGCCCGGTCGGCCGACGAGCTCGACGCCGTCGCCGAGGCCGCCCGCCGCGCCGGGCGGACCGTGCGCGTGGGCTTCAACCACCGGTTCCACCCCGCCGTGCGCGCCGCTCGGGACGCGGTCGCCGAGCGGCGGTTCGGAGAGCTGTTCTCGATCCGGGCTCGGTACGGCCACGGGGGCCGACTCGGCTACGAGCGCGAGTGGCGAGCCGACCGGGCCCGCTCGGGGGGCGGCGAGCTGCTGGACCAGGGCTCCCACCTCATCGACCTGACCCGGCACCTCGCCGGTGACGCGGAGCTCGCCTTCGCGGAGCTGCGGACGGACTTCTGGCCGATGGCGGTCGAGGACAACGCCTACCTCGCGCTCCGGGTGCCGGGGGGCGCGTTCGCGTGGCTCCACGCGTCGTGGACCGAGTGGAAGAACTGCTTCGAGATGGAGCTCGCGCTCCGCACCGCCCGGCTGGACCTTCGGGGCCTCGGCGGCTCCTACGGACCCGAGCGCCTCATCGTGCACGCGATGGCCCCGGAGCTGGGCCCGCCGACCTCCTCGGAGCAGGTCTGGTCCGACGACGATTCCTGGCTGGCCGAGCTCGCGGACGTTCGCGACGCGCTGGACGACCGGCCCGCGCGCGGCGCGACACTGGCGGACGCGCGGGCGGTCCTTCGGATCGTGGAGGAGGCGTACGCGCGGTGATCATCACCCGGACACCACTGCGGATCTCGCTCGGCGGCGGCGGGACCGACCTGCCCGCGTACTACACCAACAGCGGCGGTGGGTTCCTCGTCGCCGCGGCGATCAACCGGCACGTCTACATCGCGCTGAACCAGAACTTCGACGGGGACCTGCTGCTCAAGTACTCGGAGACGGAGCGGGCCGACAAGCCCGAGGACGTGGCCCACCCGCTCCTCCGGGAGGCGCTGCTCCTCACCGGTGTCTCCGACGGCATCGAGGTCTCCTCCATGGCCGACGTCCCGGCCGGAACCGGGCTCGGATCGTCGGGCGCGTTCACCGTCGGGCTCCTCCGAGCCCTCTTGACGCTCCGGCGCCAGACCGTGAGTGCGCGGCACCTCGCCGAGCTCGCGTGCGAGATCGAGATGAACCGGCTCGGCGCGCCGGTGGGCAAGCAGGACCCGTACATCACCTCCATCGGGGGCCTCACGGCCTTCCAGTTCTCACCGGCCGGCGAGGTCGACGTCAACCCCGTCACCATGGCCGACACGGTCCGAGACCAGCTCGAGGACAACCTCCTCCTCTTCTATACGGGCGTCCGTCGCTCGGCCGCGGACGAGCTCTCCTCGCAGGGGGCCGGCGGCGCCGGGCAGGGCGCGGCCCGCGAGAACCTCGACGCCGTGCGGGCCCTGGGCCTCGAGAGCCGTCGCCTCCTCGAGGACGGAGACCTCGACGGCTTCGCCCGCCTCCTCACCGAGCAATGGCGCTGCAAGTACGAGCGCTCCCCTAGCGCGGTGCACGACCAGGTCGACCGGTGGATCCAGGGTGGCGTGGACGTCGGCGCGACCGGCGGCAAGCTCGTCGGCGCGGGCGGCGGCGGCTTCCTGCTGTTCTACGCCGAGGACAAGCCGGCCCTCCGTCGCACGATGGAGGACTTCGGACTCCAGGAGATCCGGTTCGGCTTCGACTACGCCGGGTCCACCACTGTCGTCACCTAGGCCGATGCGGGTCGCGGTCCTGCTCGCCGGCGGTCTGGGCACGCGGGTGGCGGCGGTCACCGGACCCGACGAGCCGAAGGCGCTCCTGCCCGTCGCCGGGCGCCCCTTCATCGAGTGGAAGCTGCGCCAGCTGGCGAGCCTCGGCGTGACCGACGTGCTGCTGCTGACCGGTCACGGGGGCGACCAGCTCCGCGAGGCGGTCGGCGACGGGGCGCAGTGGGGCGTGCGCGCCTCGTGCCGCGACGACGGGTCCCACCCCCTCGGCACCGGCGGGGCCATCCGAGCCGTGCTCCCCGAGCTTCCCGAGCTGTTCTGGGTCACCTACGGGGACTCCCTGGTCGAGGCGCCGCTGGCCGCGATCGAGGCCGAGCTCGACCCGACCGCGCTCGCGACGATGACCGTCCTCCGCAACGACGACCGGTGGCAGCCGAGCAACGTCGAGGCGGCGAGCGGGACTGTGCGCCGCTACTCGAAGGGCGACCCGCCGGGGACCTACTCCTGGATCGACTACGGCCTCCTGCTGTTCCGGTCCCGCGCCTTCGAGGCCTGCCCCGCGGCGAGCTTCGACCTGCGGGAGGTCATCGACTGGCTCGTCGCGGCTCGTCAGCTCCGCGCCTACGAGGTCACGGAGCGCTTCCACGACATCGGGACCGTCGCCGCCTGGCACGAGACCGACGAGTGGGCGCGGGCGAGCGGCCTGGCCGCACGCCTCGATCCCGCGGCGGCGGGAGGCGAGGGGTGAGACCGGCGGTGTTCCTCGATCGGGACGGGGTGCTCGTCGAGACCGCGCTCTCGTCGGACGGCGTGCCCCAGCCGCCCTTCCGGGCCGACGAGGCCGAGCTCGTGGGCGATGCCGCCGACGCGACCGCGCGCCTGCGCGACGCCGGGTTCGCGCTCGTCGTGGTGACGAACCAGCCCGACGTCGCCCGGGGCATCACGACGCGTGAGCGTGTCGAGGGCATCAACGAGCTCGTGAGGGATCGACTGCAGCTCGACGCGGTCTACGCGTGCTTCCATGACGGGGACGGCTGCGCGTGCCGAAAGCCGAAGGCGGGCATGCTCCGGGCGGCCAGCCTCGAGATGGACCTCGACCTGGCCGCCAGCTGGCTCGTCGGAGACCGCTGGGTCGACATCGCCGCCGCCGCGGCGAGTGGGGTTCGCAGCGTCCTGCTCGAGCGGCCGTACAGCTGGCGTCGCGCCGGTGGCGCCGAGCCGCCTCCCGGCCTGGCACCCGACGCGACGACCGCGACCTTTGCTGAGGCGGCCGCACTCATCGCTGGTACCGTGTCTCGGTCACGCGGATGAGCAGCTAGGTCGCGGTGAGCCCCATCGAGTTGTCCGTCGTCGTGCCTGTCTACAACGAGGCCGACAACGTCCCCGAGTTTCTCCGACGTCTGGTGCCGATCCTGCGCGAGCAGGTCACCTCCTACGAGGTGATCTTCGCCGTCGACCCGTCGAGCGACGGGACGGAGGCGGTGATCCGACGAGCTCGGGTGGACAACGCGGCGGTGAAGTACATCGTGTTCTCGCGGCGCTTCGGCCAGCCGACCGCGAGCCTGGCTGGCATCGAGTTCGCGTCCGGACGAGCGGTCATCGTCATGGACGTCGACCTCCAGGACCCGCCCCAGGTCCTGCCCGACCTCCTGGCTCGCTGGCGGGAGGGCTTCGAGGTGGTCTACGCGCAGCGGCGCAGCCGGCACGGCGAGCCGAGGGTGAAGCGCTGGGTCTCGACCGTGGGCTACCGGCTCATCAACCGGTTCAGCGAGGTGGAGATCCCGCGGGAGACCGGCGACTTCCGCCTCATGGACCGACGAGTCGTCAACGAGCTCCTGCGGTTCCCGGAGACCCATGGGTTCCTCCGGGGCATGGTCGCCCTCGTCGGGTTCCGCCAGACCGCAGTCGTCTTCGACCGTCCCCCTCGGCATGCCGGCCGGGGCCACTACAACCGGTTCCTCGGCTCGCTGCGCATCGGGCTCAACGGGCTCGTCGCCTTCTCGAGCGCGCTCCTCAACCTGAGCACCGCCTTCGGCTTCATCGCCGCCGGGCTGGCCTTCGCCATCGGCTTGGGATACGTGACCACGCAGGTGATCGATGCGCCGTTCCCCGTCGGGAACGCGACGATCGTGGTGCTCGTGCTGTTCGTCGGCGGCGTCCAGCTGGTGTGCCTCGGCATCCTGGGCCAGTACTTGGCGCGCATCTACGACGAGGTGAAGCGTCGGCCGCGGTTCATCGTCGACGTCGCGGAAGGGTTCGTGGAGGAGCAAGTCGCGCACTCGAAGGCGCTCGAAGAGGCGCGGGCGCGGTGACGAGCAGTGCGTACAGCAACAGCGACCACGAGGTCCGCACCGAGGACCCGTACGCGCTCGAAAAGTATGTGATCACGCTCCGCTGGCTCCGGCAGCGCGACGCCGGGCCGTCCCTCTTCAACATCGGATGCGGGAGCGGCGTGTTCAACCAGATGGCCGTCGACGCGGGATACACGGTCGAGGCCTACGAGCCCGATCCCGACGCCTACGCCCTGGCCGCACGGGCCCGGCCGCCGACGGGGTGCTCCGTGCACAATGTGGCCCTCGGCGACATTCCGGGGTCCCACGTCGCCGACGTCGTCGTGATGCACGACGTCCTCGAGCACCTCCCGGAGGATGCTCCGGCGGTCGACCGGCTCCACGACCTCCTCCGGCCTGACGGGGTGCTGATCCTGAGCGTGCCGGCGATGCCGAGTCTCTTCGGGTATCACGACGAGCAGCTCGGCCACTACCGGCGCTACACGAAGACGAGGCTTCGAGCCGTCATCGAGCGGCGGTTCGACGTCCAGCGCCTCCACGCCTTCGGTCTCGGCTTCGTGCCGGTCGCCTTCTACTACTCGCGTTGGCGGCGCAAGCCGTACCCGGTCACCGTGGCCGGTGGCCGGCACGTCGTCGGCCACGCCGTGCGGTTCGCGTGCTCGCTGGAGGGGCGGATCCCGCCACCGGTGGGGACCTCGCTGCTGTGCCTGGCCGTGCCGCGATGACGGAGCAGCAGGACGCGCGGGCGGTCGAGCGGAACGAGGCCTACTTCCTGGAGGTCGACCGCTACCTCGAACGGATGAGCGGGCTCCGCACGTACCGCAACGTTCGGACCGCCATCGAGCACGAGCTCCGTGGGGCCGGTCGCCTCCTCGACATCGGCAACGGGGGAGTCTTCGACTACGACGTCGCGATCGTCGACGAGATCGTCGCCATCGACCTGTTCCTGGACAAGCTGCCCCGCGACCACTTCCCGCCCAACGTCACGGCCCGCGCCGGGAGCGCCCTCGACCTGCCCGAGCCGGACAACTCCTTCGACGTGGTCCTGATGGCGCTCCTCATCCACCACCTGACCGGGCGTCGGGCCAGCGAGACCATGGCCAACGCCGCCCGCGCCCTCGACGAGGCCGTTCGGGTCCTGCGCCCGGGAGGCCGACTCGTCGTCGTCGAGTCCTGCGTCCCGCGGTGGTTCTACGGGCTCGAGCTGATGCTCTACCCGCCGTTGCGTGCCCTGTCGGGGACGAAGCTCATGGAGCATCCGGCCACGCTGCAGATCACGGTCCGGCAGCTCGAGGCGCTGATCGCGGCCAGGAGCGCGGACGTCCGCCGGCAGCGCATCCCGACCGGACCGCTGCTCCTCCAGTTCGGCGTCAAGTGGCCGACGCTGCTCACACCGGCTCGGCCGTTCTTGCTCGTGGGGACCAAGCCTCGGGCATGAACGTCTGCGTCCTCGGGTGCTGGCACCTCGGGTCAGTCACCGCGGCCGGGCTGGCCGCGCTCGGCCACCGGGTCACGGGCCTCGACCCCGACGCCGCGCTGGTGGCGAGGCTCGGCGCGGCGGAGCCGGCGCTGGCCGAGCCCGGACTCGCCGAGGCCCTCGCCGCGGGAGCCGAGCAGGGTCTCCTCTCCTTCACGACGGACCCGGCGAAGGCGCTCGCCGAGGCCGCCGTGCTGTGGGTGACGTTCGACACCCCGGTCGACGACCAGGACCGGGGCGACGCCGCGTGGGTCGTCGACCGGGTGCTCGAGGTGCTCCCGAGCGCACCGAGTGGGGCCGTGGTCCTCGTGTCGTCCCAGCTGCCCGTGGGCAGCACCGCCGAGATCGAGCGCCGAGCGTCACCGGCCGGTCCGCGGCTCGGCTTCGCATACTCGCCGGAGAACCTGAGGCTCGGCCGGGCGATGGACTCGTTCCTGCACCCCAGCCGCATCGTCGTCGGCGTCCGGCACGACGAGGACCGCGCCACCCTGGTGGCCCTGCTCGGCACGATCACCGACCAGCTGGTCTGGATGTCGGTGGAGTCGGCGGAGATGACGAAGCACGCGCTCAACGCGTACCTGGCCACGTCGGTGACGTTCGCGAACGAGGTCGCCACCCTCTGCGAGGAGGTGGGCGCCGAGGCGCGCGACGTCGAGCGCGCCCTGCGAACCGACCGGCGCGTGGGCCCGGGCGCCTACGTCGCTCCGGGCGCGGCCTTCGCCGGCGGAACGCTCGCCCGCGACGTCGGATACCTCCGGGAGGTCGGCCGCTCGACGGCCCGCCCGACGCCCCTCCTCGACGCGGTCATCGCCAGCAACGCCGCGCACCGATCGTGGCCGCTCCGGACGCTCGAGTCGGAGCTGGACGATCTCTCGCAACGCCACATCGCCGTCCTCGGGCTCACCTACACGCCCGGCACCTCGACCCTGCGGCGCTCGGCCTCCGTCGACCTGTGCGCCGCGCTCGTCCAGCGGGGCGCCGTCGTGCGGGCGCACGATCCAGCCGCGGAGCCGCTCGGGCCCCCGCTCGCCGACGATGTCCGCCGCGAGGCGTCGGTCGAGTCCGCGATCGACGGCGCCGACGCCGTCGTCATCGCCACCGCGTGGCCCGAGTACCGCGCCTTGCCGGCTGACTGCTTCGCGTCCCGACTGGTCGTGGACGCCGACGGCCTGCTCGCAGACACGCT